>CAMBQS010000019.1 GCA_945870015.1 Desulfocicer vacuolatum DSM 3385 | reverse complement strand
AGCCGGATCCTTTTAAATGAAAAGAGCTCTGCGAAATTAACTTCTGTAGTTTCCCGGAACATTTGGAGCATGTTGTCAACGGCTTATCAGAAAACTTCTGAATTACTTCCTCGTGAATTCCACACGCTGTACACTCATATTCATAAATCGGCATTTCTCTCTCCTGAAAAAAACTCACTGCAACCGGAGCAGTTACAATCCAAAATCCCTACCCGACAAAAACCTGAACTAATATAGTCAGTGTTTTAAATTTGTCAAGCTTCCTGAGAAATAGTTTTTAAAAATATTATATAAGTATATTTTCCAATGGGTTAAGCCAATTTTTATAAAACTCAAAAGCTCTCTCCATGCCCGGCACACCCAGAGGATACAGAATCTCATACGTTTTTTCATGAACGCGTGCCTCTTCCTTCAATTTTTCTTCTTGAGATGCATCAAACCCGGTAAGAAACCTGGCAAATCTGACAATATGTATCAATTCATGGGTAATGATATAGACTGCAAAAGGGAACAAGGTCAATTCTGCAGAACTTTTCAGAGCTGCAATAATCGCATGATCCTGAATACAAATTTTATAAAAATCATATGTTGCAGACCCCAGCATCGTGTCTTTTCGACGACCTTTATACCGGATTATTTGAGCAAAAGGCCCTTGAATAATTTCCGTCTGATCCAGGTCCATCAGTGTTTTAACATCATATCGATGCCGTAGCCACTGATTTACCGACATTTTATAAAAATTGCATACAATCTCCTCTGACATTGCCACCGCATCATTCACTATTTGAATTTGAGCCTTTGTAAATGTTTCCATAAACTTTATTATTTTTGTTGATTCTTTACCTAAAAAAAGGTAGACAAGTATCCTTTGAACATGTTAGCTTTGCACTTTATTATTTCAACATGGATTCGTCAAGATTGGAGGTGGTCTGTTGGGTAGCGTAATCAAAAAAAGAAGAAAAAAGATGAGAAAACATAAACACAAAAAGCTTCTAGCCCGCACACGACATCAGAGAAGAAAAGGCAAGTAATCGACCATTCCCATTCTTTATCATTCTTCAAGACTCTATAAAAAGCAGAAAGCACAAGCATTTTATGCAAGTGCTTTCTGCTTTTTGATATCGCGAGTCATCATTGGCTTCCGGAATAGCTTTTAAAGTATTTCAAAAATTCAGAATCGGTTGACAATACAACAGAACTCTTGTCATCAAGTGTGCTGGTATATACTTCGAGAGTTTTGACAAAGGAGTAAAATTCCGGATCTTTTCCATATGCGTCTGCAAGCATTTTTGTTACAGTTGCATCTGCCTTTCCTTCAATCTCCTGTGCGTCCCGATATGCTTCTGAGGTAATCTGTTTTAAATCCTTCTCCTTTTTACCCAGCCATTTTCTGGCCTCTCCACGACCTTCGGAACGAAATTTCTCAGCAATCTGTTTTCGTTCTGCAATCATCCGGTCATAAACCGAACGTCTGACTTCCTCGACATAGTTAATCCGCTTGATCTTTACATCAACAAGTTCAATTCCGAATTCAACAAGCTTTGGCTGAGCCTGCTTCCGTATCCCATCCGTAATTTTGCTCCTTCCAAAAACGATCTTATAAGAGGCGACCGGCGACTTTTTCTCACCATCAACAGTCATCAAGATATCTTTTCCCTCCGTATCAAAAACCAGCTTCCGGTTTCCCTGCCGGACACTCTCAATCAGTTTATATGAGGTGATAAAATTTCGACCGGCCGAATCAATAATATCATCCAGCCGGGCCATGGCATTCATGGTATTACCGACTGTCTGAAAAAATTTTATGGGATCGACAATACGCCATCTGGCAAAGGTAGCCACCCAGATGTAGGTCTTATCAAGGGTAGGTATCTGTCCGGATTCACCATCCCATTGCTGTAAATTTTTTGGAAAATAATTGGCAACATCAATAATCGGAACCTTAAAATTGATCCCTGATTTAAAGATAGGATCTCCAACCACCTTCCCAAAGCGGGTCACAACCACCTGCTCTGTTTCATCCACGACAAATGCAGATGCGTAAAAACAGATTCCGAGGGCAACAATAACGATGAGTAAAACATTGCTTATTTTCATTTCACGACACCACTTTCTTTTCCGATATTTAAAAAGGGCAATACATTTTTCTGATCAGAATCAATGATATATTTCTGGCCCAGTTTTGGTAACAGCTCTTTCAACATCTCCAGATAAATCCGCCTTTTGGTTACATCTTTTGCTTTGACATACTCCTCGTAGAGGGCTACAAACCGTTTTGCATCACCTTCCGCTCGGTTGACACGGTCCATGGCATATCCTTCTGCAGCCCTGATCGTCCTTTCCGCCTCTCCCTTTGCAGCCGGTATGGCCTTATTGTAATCCTCCTTGGCCTGATATATCATCTTTTCCTTTTCCTGAGTCGCCTGGTTCACTTCATTAAAAGCCGATTGAACAGGCACGGGCACATTGGTCTTTTTCATTTCAATGGTTGTGATTAAAATTCCGGTTTCTGCGTGATCCAATTCCTTTTGCAAAACCTCTCTGGACTCAATGGCAATTTCTTCCCGTTTACTGATGACCTCATCGATGCTCCGGTCTCCGACAACCAGACGCATGGAAGCCTCAGATAAATCCCGCAATAAATCCGTGACGTTTTCCACTTTAAAAAGATAATTATATGGATCCTTGATTTTATATTGAACAATCCAGGGAACAAGCGCTACATTCAAATCACCGGTCAGCATCAGTGATTCGTTCATGTTTTCATTTTCCGAAGTCAGCTTTGAGCTTGTTGTCATGACGGTTTTAAACCCGAACTCTTCCTTGTACACATGCCGGATCCGGACCTTTGTGAGCCTTTCTATACCCGCCGGCAGCTTAAAATGAAGGCCGGGGGATGATGTCCGGACATATTTGCCAAACAACTGGACAACACCCACCTCATCAACCCCAACCGTATAAATCATGGAGGTAGCCAAAAAAATCGCGGCAACAATCATGATAATGATAAATGGGCCGCTGGAGAATTTAAAATTTTTCAGTTTCTCCATCAGGTCATCCATTTGAGGCGGTACGACTCCTCCCGGACCCTGCTGTCGATGTTGCCGGTTTTGCTGTTGAAGCTTTTCCCAATCCCAACTCATTGTTTTCCCTACTTTATCTATTTGTTGTTTTTTGATAATCATTAAACATATCTTATTCTGATGAATTTGATATTGATCATAAACCCAATTTTTCTGATTGCCTGTTTTCGTTTTTCACGATGATCGACATTCTGATAAGAAAATCGTCATTTTATGACGGTTGACGCTGATATCTTATCCATTTTTTTTCTTGAATGTATCGTTTCTAATTTACATCCGGATTCAAGTCAAGTAAAAACCCTTTTCAGATAAGGCAAATAAACTTGAAAATCAATTGGAAATCAACCCAAAGCCGTGGTAAAGCGATTTTCAAAAAAGATTGGATGTAAATTTCATCAAAACCCATTTTTTTATCATCCAAGGAAATGTATGCTCCCCAAAAACAAACAAGAGTTGACCCATGTCGGCACCTTTATCAGCAATATACTGAATACCTGCCGTTCCAATCGGCCGGATATCGAAATGACCAAAATCTGGGCCCTGTGGCAGGAAGCCATCGGTCCGACCATAGCAGAAAATGCCCGTCCTGCTGCATTTAAAGGCAAGGTGCTTCTGGTAAATGTTACCAGTTCCCCCTGGATGCAACAGCTTCAATTTTTAAAGCAAGATATTATCCGGAAACTGAATTCCGCCCTAGGCAAGGAAATGATCACGGAGATCAAATTTAAAATCGGATCGCTATAGACCATCCTGGTGGAAAAGCCAGTCGACCTTCCATACCTATGAATCAATTTGTTCCAGACACATTCTTCAACGGACAGATTCTGGTGAAGCAAGACCGGCATGGATATCGATTTTCCATTGATGCGGTGCTTCTTGCCGGCTTTTCAGAAATCAAACCCCGCAATACAATCGTTGACCTGGGCACAGGATGCGGCATCCTTCCTTTGATACTGGCTTACCGAACCCCGGATACCCGATTCTGGGGCGTTGAGATTCAGAAAACCTTAGCTGACCTTGCAAGGGAAAATGTCATTGAAAATGGACTGGACAAACGGATTCAAATTCTTTGTTCAGATATAAAAACCTTAACCACCGATATGGTATCCGGTCCTGTGGATATTGTGATCAGCAACCCTCCTTACCGGAAAGCAGACTCCGGAAGGATCAATCCGAACTCCCAAAGAGCTGTAGCTCGTCACGAAGTCAAAATCAAACTGGAGGAGATACTCTCCGTATCAGGAAAAATCCTTCGAACCGCTGGTAAATTTTTTATTATCTATCCATCAAACCGAATGATTGATCTTCTCTCAGGAATGAGAGAATCCGGTATTGAACCCAAAAGAATCCGGACCATTCATTCCACACAGGGGGCAGAGGCCAAACTGGTTCTTGTCGAAGGAAAAAAAGGCGGTGGTTCCGGAGTAAAAATTTCAACCCCGCTGATCATTTATAAAAATCCGGAAAATTATACCGACGAGGTTGAAAAAATGTTTCTGCCCTGATCTGCCATCCGCTGGAACGCTGTTGAACAGATTGATATCCAACACTTTTCAGACCAGCCAGTCTGTTCTTTGAGACCCAAAAAATTATGCCATAGAAACAGGAGGCTCTGTACCGGGAATCCGGATTTACGGATTTAGCCGGTTAAAAACCTGACCGGTTAAGGCCTTGGGAAAAAAATAGGTGGTTTTCCTGGGCATGATCTGCCCCTCTTCTGCAATCCTCTTGACCTGCTCGATCCGGGTGGGATTTAAAATAAAACACACATCACTCTCACCTTTGGCAACGGACTCAATAGTTTTCTCCACATTGCTGGAATAGGTTATCAACTTTTCATTATCCAGGTGACTCCCGTTAAACCCTAAAATTTCCATTAAAATCAGCCTCGTAAGAACCGTAACATCCAACTGCCTTAACGACTCAGGGAGCTGATTACCAAATGTCGCTTCCATGACGCCTTTCTTCAGCACCATATGCAAAAAGGCATCTGATCCTTTACTATATGTGCCGATTGCATTTTTGGATTCATGCTTTTCCAGCATGGCCAACAGGGAATCCAACGCCTTTTTCTTTTGATTATCCGCAAACGGAATTCTTGTGATCTCAAAGTACTGGGCCAGTCTGTCCGGCAGGGTTTTAATTTTCTCAACCTCCACGTCAATCAACATCCGGTGAGCGGGCAACACAATAAGACCCGGATCTTCCATGCTGCACAGATACATCATTACAAAATTGGCAGGATGATGGGCGGTAAACTCCGGATCATTTTCAGAACGCCATGTTCGATAATTCAAGGCCGTCTCATACCGGTGATGTCCATCGGCAATAAAAAGCCGTTTGTCCTTCATGAGTCCTGTAACCTTTGCCTGAACCGCCGGGTTCGTTATCCGCCACATCCGATGACGGTCTTGTCTGTCATCCAGGATATCAAAAACCGGTTTTGACTGAAGGGCTGCCTCTTTCAACAGGTCCAGAATTCCCTCCCGATCTGAATACAACGAAAAAATCTGGCTGAAATTGGCATGGCAGGCTTTCATCAGATCCAATCGTTCCGACTTCACCTTGCTGAAGGTCTTTTCATGAGGAAGCACGATTCTCTTCTCAAACGGCTCCAGTCCAACGAGGGCAATCATCCCATACCGGATCATCATCCGGCCGCTCAACTGGAAATCCAAGGTTGTCAAATATAAGGAAGGCTCGGTATCCTGAACAAGTACCCCTTGGGAAATCCAATCATAAAAATAACCGGCTGCCCTGGTATTCACGTTATCCTTTTCATGATCGTCCGTCGTTTTTTTCCCAAGATCCAACCGGATCACATTATTTGGGTGTCTTTCATAAAACCGTATCTGCTCTTCAGGAGAAATCACATCATAGGGAGGTGTTACAACCGCTGACAAATCTCCGATTTTTTTCTGATTATAGAGAATCCCGTTGAATGGTAAGACTGTTGCCATGTTTTTTTCCCTTACAAAATATTGGTTCCCCTGCCCCAAAAAAAATATTAATTCCGACCCGGCCATCAAGTCTTGAACTGATACTAAAAAGAAAACTATTGTTCAAGATTATTTTCAGAAACCCGCTATAAGAATGATTTTTTTCCTTGGGCTGTATTATTTTTTCATAATGTTATCATGAAAACAGGAAATTGTGCTCTTGCAGAAAATCAATGAGATCCATTCAATTCGATCATTGACAGCATAAAGCAAAAGCGATATTCAAATTCCGGTCAGTCAATGACGATCCACATGTATGGAGAGGTGGCCGAGCGGCTGAAGGCCCCGCTCTCGAAAAGCGGTATCCTGTAACAACGGGATCGTGGGTTCGAATCCCACCCTCTCCGCTCTCTGTCCCCACCGGAATAACAACAAGGCGAGGAAACGCTATAAGGAGATTGCATAAATGCAGCAATGGATTTTTCTTTCGATAGCCATCGTCAGTGAAGTTGTTGCAACTTCGGCTCTTAAAGCGTCTGAAGGTTTCTCTCGCTTGTGGCCATCGCTCATTGTTTTGGCCGGGTACTCAATCGCTTTTTATTTTCTCTCGCTTACTCTCAGAACGATTCCTGTTGGAGTGGTTTATGCTATTTGGTCCGGCGCCGGCATTGCGATAATTGCTCTGGTTGCGTGGATCTTCCTCGGGCAGTCTCTGGACATACCTGCAATGATTGGCTTGCTGCTCATAATCGCCGGCGTTGTTGTCCTGAATGTGTTTTCCAATGCGGTTCCCCATTGATGAGAGGCCTGCCCCTGCGAATCATTCCATCTTGATTGCAAAATGGAATGAGCGGATGCTTGGGTCAGAAAATAATAGAAATTCGGAACGAAATTTTTTAGCTTTTACAGAATCATTGAAATTTTCAAGAACCCGATGTCGTTTTCAAAGAGGATATAATTATGAAAAAGACACAGATAATTTTGAACATGATTGTTGCTTTCACAATGATAACCCTGCTCGGTTTTCCAGAGCAGGGTGCTGCGGCAGAAAAAATGAAACTGATTATGGGATGGCAATCATGGGCGCCATTCACCTATCAGGACAATAACAATATCCTGACCGGTCTCGATATCGAGATCATCAGGCACATCTTCAGCAGCGCAGGATATACAGTTGAATATAAAAAAGTTCCATGGGCTCGCAGCCTCAAATGGATTGAAGATGGTAAAATACATATCGGGGCATCTGCAATGAAAACCCCTGAGCGCGAAGCATATGCCTACTTCTCAGCCCCATACTACAAGGAAACCTATGTGTTGTTTGTGAGGAAGGGGGAGTCTTCAAAATATCCATTGAAAAATCTACTTGATATTATTGGTAGTTCTTTTCGATTGGGCGTAATGCGCAATTCGCTCTATGGAGACGAATTCGATCGGCTGATGAAAAATCCTGAATTCTCGCGGCATGTTGAAGCGGTAACAACTGATGAACAAAATCACAAGAAGCTGTTGGCAAAACGTTTTGACGGATTTATTCAGGAATATTCAAGAATGTCAACCGATGGAAGAATATCCGGAATATTTGAAAAGGTTGAACCTTTATTGGTTATCGAAGAAAATTATTTACATGTAATGTTTAGCAAACAAGCAACGACTCCGGAAATTGTCCATTTGTTCAATGCCGGGTTGGAAAAAATTCAAGGGGATGGAACCTATCAAAAAATTTTCAAAAAATACAATTTGGACGAGTTCAACATGGTAGAGCCATAGTTATCAAGCATATCCGCACAATTCGATTCACGGATAGTGTTCCGGTCTTCAAAGCGTTATTGAGAAATGACAAAATAAAAAATATAAAACAGCTCTATAAAAACGGAAAACCGTTAAAAACGAGTCTTTTCAAAAATCATGAAATCATGTAAGGTTTTTTCCAGTGCTGGAAACCCGTTTCTCGCCCAAAAATAACTTGATTTTTGGAACAGAAAGAGGGATAAGGGATGCCGTTTGTGAATTCACGCAAATAGTTTTTCCGGAGAGATGGCCGAGTTGGCTGAAGGTGCACGACTGGAAATCGTGTGTGCCGTAACTGGTACCGAGGGTTCGAATCCCTCTCTCTCCGCCATTTTTTTCAATACCAGGCAATCCGGGTACATTTAATACAAACGCGTCTTTGCTTCCCCACTCTACTGAAGAAGGTGTTTCCGGCTGACAAAAAGACAGAAAAAAGGTTTGATTCATGTCATATCTTGTTTTAGCTCGGAAATATCGGCCACTGACATTTGAGCAGGTCATCGGCCAGGAACATGTCACCCGAACGCTTATTAATGCAATATCCGCCAACAGAGTCGCTCATGCCATTCTTTTTTCCGGACCCCGGGGGACCGGAAAAACTACGGTTGCCCGTATTCTGGCAAAAGCCATGAATTGCATGGAACGGACATCTTCGACACCTTGCAACCAGTGCAAATCATGCAGAGAAATCACCTCCGGAAACGCAGCAGATGTGTTTGAAATTGACGGGGCATCCAATAATAGCGTGGACCAGATCAGGGAGCTGCGCGAAAATATCAAATATATGCCCCAGCATAGCCCTTACAAAATCTACATTATTGATGAAGTCCATATGCTGAGCATTGCCGCTTTTAATGCGCTGCTGAAAACGCTCGAAGAGCCTCCGGCACATGTGATGTTTCTCTTTGCAACCACGGAACCCCACAAAATACCGGTAACGATCCTCTCCCGGTGTCAGCGGCATGACCTGAAGCGAATCCGACTTGAAACAATCATCAAACATATGGCAAACCTTTGTGAAAAAGAAGAAATAGCCATCCAGGAAGAAAGTTTGAGCCTGATCGCAAGAGAGGCCGGTGGTTGCATGCGGGATGCCTTAAGTCTGCTTGACCAGATTCTGGGCTGCACCCAAAATAAAGTTGATCCGGAAACCGTACCCGAACTGCTTGGGATTACCAACCGGAAAAACATTTTTGATATGTCCAAAGCAATTTTGAACCAGGACATTCCGAATTTTCTTTCGCTTCTGGATTCGATTTATATTCAAGGGAAAGACCTGAAAAAAGTATATTCCGACCTGATTGAACATTTCCGGAACCTTCTGGTGGTTCGGATGGGGAAACGGGAAACCGATCTGGTCAATACGCCTGTTCATGAAATTGCCATCATGAAGCAGCAGGTTGAACAAACCTCGGAAATTCATTTAAGTCAAATACTGGATGTTTTTCTCAGAGAGGAGTCTGTCATCCGATTCTCTTCTCAACCCAAGGTGGCTTTTGAAATCGCTGTCATCAAAATGATTCAGATTCCACCCGCCCTTTCTATCGAAACCCTGATTCAGAAATTAGACCAACTGCGGAATGAATGGGGGGGGAACAACCCTGTTCCGCAGAACAACTGTTTTCAGGAGTCCGCCGGGAAAGATACATCCAATAGCCCGCAACTCACTCCCGGCCCCGGGAAAAAAGAGGAGATACTCCTGTCCCAGCCGGAAACAAAAAGGACACCCCTTACAGACGTTCCTCTTTCCAAGGACCCGAACCGGATTTGGGAAGAACTACGTACAGCCATTTGCAAAAAAATTCCATCAATGGCCTCGCCGCTGTCAAGAAGTGTCATAACACAACTCACCGAAGACAAAATTTTTCTTTCCATCAAAGAAAACCAGTTCAATCTTAACCGGATCAACACAAAGAAGGCTGCTCTGACTGAGATCTGCTGTGACTTTTTTAAGAAAGAGATGGGCCTTGTACTGGATATGAAATTAGACACAGACAATGACCCAAAAGAAAAAAGCACCCAGGAAAATCGAAAACAGGACGAAGCCATTCGACATCCGCTGATCTCGAATGCTATCGAAATTTTTAACGGAAATGTTATTGATGTCAAAGTATTATAGGAGGGAATGTCGATGAAAGGCATGGGAAATATGATGAAGCAGGCCCAGAAACTGCAAGCAAAAATGATGAAGATGCAGGAAGAACTGAGTGAAAAAACCGTAGAAGCCGCTTCCGGCGGGGGTATGATAAAGGTTGTTGCCAATGGGAAACAGCAGATTACATCGATCTCCATTGAAAAAGAAGTTGTAGATCCTGAAGATGTTGATATGCTTCAGGATCTTATTATTGCAGCGGTAAATGATGCACTTGCCAAATCCCAGGAGATGGTGTCATCTGAAATGGGAAAGCTGACAGGCGGGTTAAACATTCCCGGTTTGATGTGATGCAAGGGGCCCGGCTTTTTGACGTGGACGGAGTATAATGAACCACTACCCTAAATCAATCATCAATCTGATCCGAAACTTTTCCAGGCTTCCGGGGATTGGTGAAAAAACTGCGGAACGTCTTACCATGCATCTTCTGAGAGCATCATCCTCTGAAGCAAAACAACTGGCTCACAGTATCCTGGAGCTAAAGGAAAAAAGTATGCTCTGCAGACGATGCTTTTCCATGAGCGATAAAGAGGTGTGCCGTATCTGTAGTGATCCATCCAGGATACAGGAACTGTTGTGCGTTGTTGAACAGCCAACCGATATGGCCGCGATTGAAAAGTCCGGCGCATATTCGGGTCTCTACCATATCCTTCAGGGCGTGCTTTCTCCGATGGATGGAATCGGACCGGATGATATACGGATTAAGGAATTGATTTCAAAAGTGAAAAAAGGGGAAATCAAAGAGATTGTTATTGCTACCAGTACCAATGTTGAAGGGGAATCGACGGCTTCTTATCTGATCAACCTGCTTGAAAAATATCCTGTCAAAATTTCACGAATCGCTTCCGGTGTCCCAGTTGGGGGAGATTTAAAATATGTGGATCAGGTTACCTTAAAAAGAGCGATGGAGTCCCGATATGAAATATGACACCATTCAAGCCTCAACCGTATTCCAGTGCAAAAAATGTGGCGAGTGCTGCAAAGGATACGGTGGAACCTTTCTAACGCAAAACGATGTCAAGGCGATAGCAGCGTATACACACACCAACCCGGATACGTTTATCAAAGAGTATTGCGAGATATCAGGGAAAAAACCAGTCATCAAACAAAACCAACAGGGATATTGCTTCTTCTGGGATAAAATCTGCACCATTCATCCGGTCAAACCCAGAATGTGTCGTGAATGGCCCTTTATCAAGTCAGTCCTGACGGATATTGCAAATTGGGAGATCATGGCTGGTTCATGCCCCGGAATTCATACAAATTTTCCGGATGAGGTTATTAAAAACATTGTTGAGAAAGAACTTTCAAAAGAAAAATGATATTAAATTTTCCACTTTTCAAGAGGATTGATGGAATAAATTGTATTTTCTTTTTCCGCAGTGCCTTGCACGGAGAGAATATTCAAGATCTCCAACGTTTCAATGCTTTTCTCCATGCTTTTCCGGTCTCCATTCCATACGGATAAAAGATCTGAAAAAAAAATGGATTTGCCGGTATCGGCAATACCGCAGCAGAGAAGATAAAGAGAAACCTCTTCCACTTCAAGGTTCAATCTGAAAATTTCCTGATTCATCATAATAATCCTCTTTTTTCTCTAAAATGCTTTACAAAATATCCAAACTGACGATAAAAGACATTATAAAATCAGATACCGGCAAGAGCAGATGGATCGTACAGATTGGAATCCACCTTACCATATTTTAAAAAAGGTAAACACTGAAATCACTTGAGCCAATTTCAAAAGTCCGTTGTTGTAGTTCCGGCGAAAACTAGAATCCAGTATTTTCGGCTCTTTTCTGGGCACCGATTTTCGCCGGTGTGACGCTTTTAATAGTTTTGAAATTGGCTCACTTTTTTTCAGGTTAAAAGAATATAAGAATGAAACGGTTATAAAATGATAGGAATTTTTGATTCAGGCCTGGGTGGGCTAACGGTTGTCAGGACAATGATGAAACAGCTTCCGGAATATGATATTGTCTATTTTGGGGATACAGCAAGAACACCGTATGGTTCCAAAAGCCGCGAGACTGTAATCGGATATTCTTTTGAGAATACTGAATTTTTAATTAAAATGGGAGCAAAGTTGATCATCATTGCATGCAACACTGCATCCAGTGTGGCCACCCACAAACTGTCTGAAAAATACAACCTCCCCATATTTGAAGTCATCACACCGGCCATTGAAAATGCCCTGTCAGCAACCAGAAACCATAAAATCGGCGTAATTGGTACACGGGCAACAATCAACAGCAATATTTATGAACAAAAAATCATGGAGAAAAAGCCGGAAGCGCATGTTTATTCGAATGCCTGCCCGCTGCTTGTCCCCCTTGTTGAAGAAGGCTGGCTGTCAAAACCTGAAACAAGAATGATTGTAAAAAAATATCTGCACCCGTTAAAGGGCAAACAGATTGATACCCTTATTCTCGGGTGTACCCATTATCCCCTGCTGAAGGATATTATTCAGCATAAAATCGGAAAACAGGTCAAGATCATTGATTCCTCTATCTCCATAGCATCCCAAATTAAATCCTATATTCAGAATTCTCCTGAAATCGATCTTTCTCTTTCCAAAAAAGGCAAATCAAAATTTTATGTATCTGACATCACGGATCAATTTAAACTTACGGCCCAAAAAATCTTAAAACAAAAAATTCATCTGGAACATGTCATCCAGTAAGGTTAAGAGGAGTTTTCATGTTCTCTTCTTCATTGATAAAATATCATCCATACCGGTTCTGTCGAATATCAAATTTCACAGGAAATGTTGAATGCCGGAATGAAACCGGAACATGTTTTCCTGAAACCATTACCGGATTTGAATACGATAACAGATGCCATTCGAGAATTTTTTCCAGTAAAAAATAAATAAAACGGAAATAAAATTTTGTACACAATCCTTGTTATTGATGATGAACCATCCATTCGAAAAAGCTACTCAAATTTTTTAGAAGATTACAACTATTCGACCCTTGAGGCATCGAACGGCCATGAAGGGATGGTGCTTCTCAAAGAAAAAAAACCTGACCTTGTCCTTGTTGATCTCCACATGCCGGATATTGACGGCCTCGATATCCTTGCCTGGGCTACCGAACATGCACCCAATACTCCGACAATTGTCTGCTCCGGAACCGGTGTGATCCGTGATGTGATTGAAGCACTGCGGCTGGGTGCATGGGATTACATTTTAAAACCGGTACAGGATTTTTCCGTTCTTCTCCATGCGGTAAACAAGGCCATAGAACGGGCACGTCTGATTCGAGAAAACAAATTATACAATCTCCACCTTGAATCCGAGGTTGAAAAAAGAACAAAACAAGTAGAACAAGCGAATATCAATCTTCTTCAACTCAATAACCGGCTCCGGCAAATTGTAGAGACAACCAAAACCATTACATCAGAAACGCATACCGGCAAATTCGGTTCCCTGCTGCTCAATGAGTTTGGCCTTCACATGTCTGCCAAAGGAGGCTGCCTTTATTTTTCTGAAAAAAATGGGCTGCGACTTGTGCATGCGCTTGATCCTGGTCACGCTGCAGACTACATCCCCTTTCCTTTACCGGAAAAATCCATTTTATCTACTGTTCATCGTTCAGGGAAACCGCTTATCCTTTCTGATATCACCCAGCATACCGACTACTGCAAAAGCGGATGGAACGGCTATCAAAACAATTCTGTGCTCTCCTTTCCTCTTATTGATGAAAATAGAAATGTTTTTGGTCTGCTATCCCTTCACAGCAAAGAGATGCCCCCTTTTGTGGATCAGGACAAGGAGGTCGGAAAAATTCTGGCCTCATTCAGTTATCAGGCTTTGAGAGCGTCCCGAGCCACTGAGGAGTTAAAAAAAAGTGAAGAAAAATTCCGAACCTATACGGAATCAGCACCGGTAGCCATCATCATCTATCAGGATGCCGGATGGATTTATGCCAATCCCGCTGCGGAACAACTTATGGCGGCTTCTTTGGTCGAACTCTCTTCCCTGGAATTCAGTGACATCATTCACCCTGATTTCAGGCATATATACCATAGCAACCGCATTACAAACCTGAGTGATGCTTTTTTAAAAAACAGTCATGAACTGAAAATCATTGCAAGGGATGGCTCTGAAAAATGGGTGAATTTCCGGGCGGAAAAAATTGAATTTGAAGGGAAAAATGCTGTAATGGTCTCTGCCATGGATATCGGCGATCTCAAGCAGGCTGAAATTGAAAAACAACAACTTGAAATACAACTCCGTCAAGCCCAGAAAATGGAATCCATTGGAACACTTGCAGGAGGAATCGCTCATGACTTCAATAATATTCTCTCTTCTGTAATCGGATATACGGAACTGACCCTTGCAGACATGTCTGAAGGCAAGTCCGTTTCAAAGCAGAATATGCAAGCGATCCTGAGAGCAGGAGAACGTGCTAGGGATCTGGTCAGTCAGATCCTTACTTTCAGCCGACAAACAGAAAAGGTGAATATACCTATCAAGATGCATATGATTGCCAATGAAGCCCTCAAGCTGCTCCGGTCTTCGATACCAACGACAATTGAAATTATTCATAAAATCCAAAAATGTAAACCAATCCTTGCGGATCCCACTCAGATCCATCAGGTTATCATGAATCTTTGCACCAATGCTTTCCATGCAATGCAAAGAAGTGGCGGAGTGATGACTGTGACCCTTTCACCGATTGAAATTCAGGCTCAAGATTCTGAAAGAATTGCTGATTTATCACCTGGTTCATATGCAAAACTGGAAGTCATAGACACGGGAACCGGTATGAATCAAAGCACGATTGAACGAATCTTTGACCCCTATTTTACAACCAAAGAAAAAGGAAAGGGAACAGGCTTAGGACTCGCTGTTGTTCATGGAATCGTTACGAATCACAATGGTGCAATCACTGTTGAAAGCATACCAGGCCAAGGTTCAACATTCCGTGTTTTTCTCCCGGTTGTTGATGATTCGGAAATGCAAATCACAAGCCGGAAAAAACAATTGCCCAGAGGCACAGAGCATATCCTTCTTGTGGACGATGAGAAGGAGATTGTACTGATTGAGCAACAGATGCTGGAACGACTCGGGTATAAAGTAACAACGTGTGCAGGAAGCCTGGATGCACTTACTGTTTTTCAGGCCAACCCATTAAAATTTGATATGATCATTACGGATATGACCATGCCCAACATGACCGGTGATCAACTGGCCTGTGAGATTATAAAAATCAGACCGGAAATCCCCATTATCTTGTGCACCGGCTTCAGTGAATACATGAACAATGAAAAAGCAAAATCCATGGGTATCCGTAAATTTGTTCTCAAACCAGTCTCCATGGAAGAGATCGCAACCGCCATCCGGGATGTTCTGGATGGTGAAAGTATGTCTACTGGGTAGTCTGAACCAGCAACTCCTTGCGATATTGATCCAGAATCGTTGCCTTGGAAATCATTCCGACAAATTTCCCGCTATCAACCACAGGAATACTGAATAGATTTAATGCGTCCATTCTTCTGAGAACATCATTCAAATCATCATCCGGACAGGCTGTTACAACATCTGCTTCCAGAATCTGTTCCAGAAAAACCGTGTCATACATTACGGTATCGAATAGATAGGGTCTGATATGATCCATCTGGATCATACCAAGGAATTTACCTGTCTGTTCATCTTCTACAGGGAAATGGTTTCGATGAGATTTTTTTATAATTTCAATAAAATCTCTTAATAACATCTGGTGTCCGACTACGATGCAATCTTTTTCAAGAAGCTCCCCTACGCTCAGGTCTGTCAGGATTCTCCCATCTGTGCCGGGTCTTAGCAACTGTCGTCTTTCCACAAGATCTCTCAGATAAAAAGATGCTGGTTCAAAATAGTGACACAGGGTTGTTGAAATAGTAGATACCAGTATCAAAGGGAGAATCTCTTCATACCCGCCTGTAATTTCGACAATTAAAAAAATAGCTGTGAGCGGTGCCTGGAGAATACCGCTGATCATTCCCGCCATCCCGATTAAAGCAAAACAACCTTCATTCACCCATGAAACCGTTGGGCAGAAAAATACGAGTACGCGATGCCATGCAATCCCGGCAAAGCTTCCGATAACCAGGCATGGGGCAAATATGCCACCGGACCCGCCCCATCCAAGAGTCAATGAAGTTGCCAGAATTTTTGCAAGCGTCAAAAAAAAAGCAATTGCAATCCCGCCAGGATAGACGCCCTCAATCACCATTCGAATTGAATGGTAACCCTCTCCCAGAACATCCGGGAAAAAAATGCCGATCATACCGACTGCGCACCCCCCTAAAGCAGCCCGTAACCATAAAGGCATTTTGGCTTTTCCTGAAATTGTGTGCATCCTCCTTAACAATCTTGTCAAAACTATGGAAAGAACGGCTGCAATAGCCGCAAGACCAATGCTTGCGACAATATCGATTGTCCCTATATTGAACTGTCTGTGGGAAAATGCAATCTGGTTTCCCTGAAGAAACCGGCTGATCTCCGTACCGGCAACGGACGCAATCGCTATCGGAATAATATTTACCGCTGACCACTCGCCAATGATCACTTCAATGGAAAATACCATTCCCGCGATAGGAGCATTAAAAATTGAAGAGATCGCTCCAGCGGCGCCACACCCAACCAGCGTAATTCGCTGACGATCATTCAATGCAAAAAATCTTGCGATATTGGATCCAATAGCCGCACCACTCATGACCACCGGAGCCTCAGGGCCTGCTGAACCGCCACTTCCGATTGTCAGCCAGGATGATATCAACCGGGAAAAACTGGATCTCAATCGCAGCAGCCCTCCATGGCGGGAAACACTGAGGATCACTTCCGGTACACCATGACCAGCCCGTTCCTTTACGATTTTGTTCAGAAATATTGAGGAAAGTGCCGCTCCTGTCGCTGGTAGTAAAAATGCCCACCAATAATGCCTCCAATTGTGCAACATTTCCAGAATCGCTACCAGAGTCCGGTTCAATAAAAGCGCAGCAAATCCACTGCAACTGCCGACGACAACACCGAGTGCAATCAACAACAGGCGATCATCTATACGAAACAATGCCCATTCTGATGGATATCGCCATGGCCGTAACTTTCCCATGCTTTTTTTCCTATTGATTGTCAGCGTGTTCAAACAATGCGATTTTCTCCATCAACGAATTTTGATCCGGCCGGGAATGTAAGAATGTTATAAATGAAGGATCACGCAAGCAAAGTGAAAGTCCGGATAGGAGATGAAGGTGGATTTTCACAGAAGTACTGATAAGAAGGAATAGAACAAAAACCGGCTTACCATCCAAGGCTTGAAAATCAATTGGTTTTTCAAGAAAGCAGGTGGATATGGCGGACTGTTTGATCGCCTCATGCAGCGGCGTGCGTGGATGGGGAATGGCAACACCATTTCCGATACCGGTTGATGTTAAATTTTCTCTTTCGATAAGACGTTCAAGCAGAAGCTTTTTGTTTGTTTCATGTAAAAAAGTATTTCCGGATACAACCGCCTCCAATACCTCTTTAACATTTTTCCCAGGAATTTCATGAAAAATTCCCCCAAACTCCATGGCCGAGCGAAGGGAGACAAGAGCGGTTTCGCCTGTTTCCTGTCGATCCGCTTCCTTTTTTAATAAGGAAAAATTATGGGTCAGGGCCCATTTTTCCAGCGCTGCTTTCTTGAAATAACAATCTTCCCCGCTCTTGCTTATGGGAATTCGTCCCTGTCGAATCCATCGTTCAACCATACCCATGGGAAGATCAAGCAGTTTTGCCGTCTCCTGAAGTGTTAACCTCATAGCAACAACCAACGCTCATTTATTTTTATTTGTATTTATTTGGAAAAACCACACCGTAAACAATAGATGAGGTAATATTGAATGGAAAAGTGTATACTCGGCTCATATGCAAATCAAGAAAAATCATGCTGGAATGAATCAAACTTCAGATCTTACAAAAAACCTGCCTTTATATATTCACGATTCAACCGAGCGATATTTGTAATAGATATCTCTTTCGGGCAGACTGCCTCACACTCTTTTTCATTGGTGCAATTACCAAAGCCGCATTCATCCATCTTTTGCACCATTTTCAGCACCCGTCTTGCTGCTTCCGGTGCTCCCTGAGGAAGAAGGGCAAGGTGGGAAACCTTTGCACCGACAAACAACATCGCAGACGCATTCGGGCAAGCTGCGACACAAGCGCCGCATCCGATACATGCAGCCGCATCCATTGCTTTTTCCGCAGCTTCCTGGGGAACCGGAATCACATTCGCATCAGGAGTTCCTCCCGTGCTCACCGAAATATACCCCCCAGCTTGAATGATCGCATCCAGTGCGCTCCGGTCAACAACCAGATCCTTTATGATTTTAAATGCTCTGGATCGCCAAGGTTCGATAACAACCGTATCATTATCTGAAAAATGCCTCATATGAAGCTGGCAGAGGGTTGTACCTTTTTCAGGGCCATGTGCCCTTCCATTCACGACAGCCCCGCACATTCCGCAAATACCCTCCCGGCAATCATGGTCAAATGCAATGGGATCTCTATGGTTGATAATCAGATCTTCATTCACAACATCGAGCATTTCCAGAAAGGACATATCGGTTGATATATTATTGGCCGGATAGGTTTCAAGGAGGCCCTTCACATCGGGCCCGACCTGACGCCAGACTTTTAATGTCAGATTGATATTTTTTTTGCTGTTTGAGTGTGTCACTTATAACTCCTTTGTGTTAACGTAACATTTTCAAAATTCAATGCTTCCTTATGAAAATTCGGCTCTTTTTCTTCTCCTGCATATTCCCAGGCAGCAACATGACAGAAAGATGCATCATCCCGTTTTGCCTCATTTTCTTCTGTCTGGTAATCTTCATTAAAATGCCCGCCACAGGACTCTTTCCGGGCCAGAGCATCCAGTACCATCAGTTTTCCAAACTCTATAAAATCAGCAACACGACCGGCCTTTTCCAGATTCTGATTAAACTGATTCCCGGATCCGGATACCAGCACGTTTTCCCAGAATTCCGCACGCAACTCTGAGATTAAATCCTTTGCCTTGGTGAGTCCCTTGGCTGTTCTGGCCATTCCGCAATATTCCCACATGATAGTACCAAGCTGCCGATGAAAATCATCAACCGTTCTTTTTCCGCCGATGGATAACAGTTTCTGCATCCTTGCCTCAACGTCTCCGGAAGCTGCCTTGAAATCGGCATCATCCGTGCTGACTCTTTCAAGCTTTGTTCCGGCCAGATAGCCGCCGATGGTATAGGGAATAATAAAATACCCGTCTGCCAATCCCTGCATAAGTGCACTGGCGCCCAAACGGTTTGCACC
>CAMBQS010000018.1 GCA_945870015.1 Desulfocicer vacuolatum DSM 3385 | reverse complement strand
ATCGAAAAGGGATCAAAAGGTATGGTCATGCCATAACCCCCATGGATGAGACCCTGGCAGAGGTTTCTCTGGACCTGTCCAACCGTCCTTTTTTGGTCTACAATGTTCCTTTACTCCAGCATACCGGCAGTGGATTGAATACACAATTAACCGGTGAATTTCTGAGGGCTTTTGCCGTCAGGGGCGGGGTAACCCTTCATATTAATGTTCAATATGGAGAAAATGAACATCATATTATCGAAGCCATTTTCAAATCATTGGGCCGGGCACTGGATGAGGCGGTATCCCTGGATAAACGGATTCAGGATGTACGATCAAGCAAAGGATGTATTTAAAAAAGTATTGACAGAACAGGAAAAATTAAATAAATATAAATATTTTTATAGTAAATCATTGCATGATACATAACTATATGATTTATAATATATTTATATATAGGAGTATGGCCGAGCCAAGTCCGTGAAGTTTGACGGAAGTTTTTTGCCGGATGCCGACATGGCGTTACTTTCAGTCATTCTTTTTTTTAAAATTACGGAGGCTTTGCTCCTTGGCGTTTTATATTCCTGAAGAAAAAATTTCAGAAATTCAAAATGTTGCCGATATTATTGATATCGTATCAGAGTCGGTGCTTTTGAAAAAAGCAGGAAAGAATCATATCGGTCTCTGCCCGTTTCATTCGGAAAAAACCCCCTCATTTACTGTAAACCCGGAAAAACAAGTTTTTCATTGCTTTGGTTGCGGAGAAGGTGGAAATGTTATCCGTTTTGTGATGAAACATGATGGCGTTTCATTTCCAGAGGCTGTTCAGTCACTTGCAAGACGATTCAATATTGAGTTACCGACAAAAGAGATGAGTCCGGCTGAACAGAAGGCGATGGGGGAAAGGGAGCAGATACTGGAGGTGAACCAGCATGCAATGAAATTTTATCAGAACATGCTGTTCCAGGAATTTTCGGGTAAACCCGGGCTTCAATACTTAACCAAAAGAGGGATTACAAAGAATACACTTGAGACGTTCCATATCGGATATGTACCGGATGGATGGAACAATCTGGTGCAGCATCTTACCCGGGAACGGATCCCCCGAAATGTAATGATCAAATCCGGATTGGTAGTAGAAAATAATCAAAAAACAGGTTGTTATGATCGATTTCGCAACCGCATTATGTTTCCAATTTTCAGCGCCGGCAATCAGGTGATTGGTTTTGGAGGGCGCGTCCTGGACAACTCTCTACCCAAGTATCTGAATTCGCCTGAAACAATGGTGTACAGTAAAAGCAGTTCTTTGTATGGACTCCATATCGCAAAGTCGGAATGTCGGAAGACAGGGACAGCCTTTATTGTTGAAGGATATCTGGATCTTCTTGCTTTATGGCAACATGGAGTTCAAAATGCAGTTGCCACCCTGGGTACCAGCCTGACATCCGAACATGTCCGGATACTCAGAGGACATTGCGGGCATTCCGGAAAAGTCATTCTTGTGTACGACTCAGATGAGGCTGGATTAAAAGCTGCCGCCCGCAGTATTGAAGTATTTGATAAGGAACATCTTGATGCTGCGATTCTGGTTCTGCCGGATGGCCATGATCCGGATTCCTATCTGTTTGAATATGGGGAAGCGGAATTCCGGGGAAAGGTACAGCATGTTTTGAGCCCGATGGATTTTCTAATGCAGTCTGCGATCCGGAAGCACGGAATGTCTGTGGAGGGAAAGGTTCGTACTGTTGAGATCATGAAGGATTACCTGGCCAACGCTTCAGATAATGTTTTACGATCTTTATATATTAAAAAACTGGCAGAAAAATTGAATATCGATGATTCAGCGATTATGGAAAAAGTAAGGGAGTCAATTCAGAAAAAAAGTTCCGGAAATGATCTTAAAGGAATGGCTCAACGGGAAAATCAGCGATCAACAGGCATGAATCAAAAAGGAATGTCATTTGAATACGATCGAATGGAAAAAAAGATTATTGCCATGATGGTACAGTATCCGGAAATTCTTCCTGAGATCGGCAAACAGAAAATTTTGACATATTTTGAGAACAAGATGCTGGCAAAAATAGGTGGATTGCTTTTAGAGCAACATGAAAAAGGCAATCAATCTGTTTCCAGTTTGATTGGAAGAGTCAATAACCCGGAACAGGAAAAGTTTATTGCATCGCTGGCAATCGAAAACAGCAAATGGAATCATGCCGGCTGTCTGAAATTGATCCAGCAGTTTGTCTTGAGTAAAAATAAGAAAAACCATGACTTGTTTATGAGAATAAAGACGGCGGAAGCACAAAATGATGATAAACTGCTGATGGCTTTAATGGAGCAGTTACGCGATCAAAAAAGAATACAGAAGAAACGGGAGTCTTCCGGAGGCAAAAGTTTATGACAAAAGGATCTGTAAAAAAACAGAAAAAATCGGATGCCGGAATTACCAAAACAAACGAAGCGGCCCAAAAGAAAAAGCTCGACAAGCTCATTGAAAAAGGTAAAAGACAAGGCCAACTGACGTATGATGAAATATATGAAATGCTTCCGGAGGATCTTTTGCTGCCTGAAAAAATAGATGAAACTTTAATGGTTTTCGATGATATGGATATCAAGATTCTGGATAATGACGCAAAAGTATTGAAACCCAAAGAAGATTCTTTTGACAAAAGGAAGGTTTTTGAAAATGACACGGTTGTTGGTTCAACAGTTGATTTTGGTACGGTAACAGACCCGGTTAAGATGTATCTCAGAGAGATGGGGCTGGTCACTCTCCTTAGCCGGGAGGGCGAAATTGACATTGCCAAAAAAATAGAGGCCGGGGAACAGGAAGTTCTTCGGGCAATGCTGGAGACCACCATCGGGACGGAAAGCATCCTCGCACTGGCGGACAATATTGAAATTGGGAATCTTCGGGCCAAGCACGTTCTTCGGGATATCGATGAAGGCGACACCTATGTGGATGAAGCAGCGCAGGTTGAAACGTATCTGGCCACTGCAGCGGTTATCCGTGAACTGGACAGGGAAAATCAGGACTTGCGTGACAATCTGTTCCAGATGAAAAACGATTCAGAAGAGCAGCGACGAGCCAGGCGAGCCATAACACGAAGGATCAATAAAATTTTTGACCTTCTGAAGGATTGGCGTCTAGAGAGCAGTGTGGTGGATCGAATTGAAGACATGATTAAAAATCAGATTAACTGGTTTGATGAGAAGAACCGGCTGATCATTAAGTGCGCGGAAGCTCATGAAATGCCGGTAACGGAATTTCGGATGAATCTGGCCGGTAAAACTGAATTTATCAGATGGGCAAAGACAAAATGCGACATCAAAAAAGATAAGTTGGCAGATCTTTTCATGGAAATGAAGGATGTGCAGGATCAGATCCAGGAAAGAGCAAATGCCATCAAAGCCAATAGCCGGACCCTGAAACGAATCATTACCAATGTGGAAGAAGGACGGATCAGAGCAAAGATCGCAAAAAAGGAATTGATCCGGGCCAATCTCCGGCTGGTGGTCAGCATTGCCAAAAAATATACCAACCGCGGGCTTCAATTTCTGGATTTGATTCAGGAAGGGAATATCGGTTTGATGAAAGCGGTTGATAAATTTGAATACCGCAGAGGGTATAAATTCAGCACATATGCAACCTGGTGGATACGTCAGGCGATTACAAGGGCGATTGCGGATCAGGCAAGAACCATCCGGATTCCGGTTCATATGATTGAAACCATCAATAAGCTGATCCGGACATCCCGGTATCTGGTTCAGGAACTTGGGCGTGAACCTTCTCCGGAAGAGATTGCACAGAAAATGGAGATTCCGCTGGATAAAGTCCGCCGGGTACTTAAGATTGCCCGGGAACCGATCTCACTGGAAACCCCGATTGGTGAGGAGGAGGATAGCCATTTAGGAGATTTTATTGAGGATAAAAAATTTATGCTCCCCTCAGATGCGGCTGTGAATATGAATCTTGCGGAGCAGACCCGAAAAGTTCTGGCAACACTTACCCCGCGTGAAGAAAAGGTTTTGCGGATGCGGTTTGGCATTGGTGAAAAGGCAGATCATACACTGGAAGAGGTTGGAAAGGATTTTGCGGTAACCCGGGAACGAATTCGTCAGATAGAAGCAAAGGCGCTGCGGAAACTGCGGCATCCAACAAGAAGCAAGAAACTCAAGAGTTTTATCGATACATAGAACTTGACAAATCATAGGACAGGCGTTAGATAAGCTAATCCATTGGAGCTGAGGGCCTATAGCTCAGTCTGGTAGAGCCACCGGCTCATAACCGGTCGGTCCCTGGTTCGAATCCAGGTGGGCCCACTCATTTGCCACTTATTGGGTTAGCGAATATGGGGAAGATGAGGAAATGAATTTAATGTGGGATATCATATTAAAACGAATAAGAGTCGAATCGGCAGTCAAGGCGTGGGTAGCTTTACACCACGCCTTTTTTATTGGGCGTGAACGCAGAAGATCCTGTCCGGTACTGATATGTCTGTAAAAGTTTCAGACATTATCCGTCTTATGAATGAGATCGCTCCTCAGAACCTCGCTGAAGTCTGGGACAATTCAGGGCTACAAATTGGTGATAAAAACTGGCCGGTACAATCGATTATGGTTGCCCTTGACCCGTTGCCGGATGTCGTAGAAGATGCTTGTCGGAAAAAGATCAATCTCCTGATTACACACCACCCCCTTATTTTCAAGCCATTGTCCAGCATTGATTTTTCAACCGCTGTTGGTTCGATCGTACAGTTATCCGTTCAAAACAGGATGGCTTTGTTTGCTGCCCATACAAATCTTGACAGCGTAAGTGGCGGGATCAATGATATTATTTCAGAAAAACTCGGTTTGAAGGAGGTATCTGTTCTGTCAAAACCGGAACAGATCGATAAGTATAAGCTGGTTTTTTATGTCCCCGCGGATCATGAGAAGAGTTTGCTGGAAATTTTATTCCAGACCCGGGCCGGGGCCATTGGCGGATACACATGCTGTTCATTTCGAAACCCTGGAACCGGAACATTTACACCCGGCGTATCCTCAAAACCGTTTTCAGGAAGTATCGGAATCCTGTCCCAGGTGGATGAGGTCCGGATTGAAACAGTTGTCAACGGTGAGAATCTGGACGCGGTTGTGGCTCTTTTGAAAAAACATCATCCCTATGAAACAATGGCCTATGACGCATATCCCCTGGTTCCGGAAAAAGGAAATCAGGGGCTGGGCCGTGTGGGATTCCTGTCCAAAAGGATTCGTCTGGATCAATTTTCTGATCAGGTAAGAAAGGCATTGAATCTGAACAGTGTCAGGGTTGTTGGAGATCCCGGATTACTGGTTGAGAAAGTGGCGGTCTGTTCCGGGAGTGGCGCCTCTCTGCTGGGGGACTTTTTCGCTTCCGGTGCGCAGGTTTTTATCAGCGGGGATATTCGGTATCATGATGCAAGGGCTTCAGAAGAAGCCGGGGCAGGGATTATCGATGTCGGGCATTTTGGATCAGAACATCTGGTGGTGAATGTACTGATTCAGAAACTTCGCGATGCAATTTTGGCAAAAGGAATGGATGTTTCCATAGAGGCATGCAATCTTGAAAAAGATCCTTTTGTTGTTTATTCATCCTAACAAAGAGAAAGCAGGTGTAAGCGTATGGTGAGTATTACAAGGGAACAGATCGCAGTCTTGGTAGAGCTTCAGAGTATTGATGTAGAGAGTACACGAATTCAAGCTTTCCTGAATGGTATCAAACCCAAAATGGATGAGTTTGACAAACAGATCCAATCCGTTGAGCAGACCATTGAGGAAAAAGAGTCTGTTATTTCAGGGTTGAAACAGGAATACCGTCTGCGGGAATCGGATACAAAAGACAATCAGGAAAAAATTCGAAGAAACAATGAAAAGCTTGTATCTGTTAAGACCAACAAGGAGTATCATGCAATATTGAAGGAGATCGAGGGCCTCCATAAGAAAAATTCCACTATTGAGGATGAGATTCTTCAAAAGCTTGATTATCTGGAAAAAGAGGAAAAGCTGATCGTTCAGGATAAATCGGAACTCGCGAAATTGAGAGAGGAAGCTGCAAAGGAGATTGCTGCTCTTAATGAAAAAGGAGATACCGAGCGGGAAAAATTGAAAGCGCTGTTATCCAGCAAGGAAGAGATTGAGAAAACCATGAATCCGGAAGTGATCAAACGCTTCAGGATTGCCCGGGAACAGACCCATGGCAGTGCGATTGCAGCCGTAAAAAATACGATTTGTCAGGGGTGCAATATGAATGTCCCAGCCCAGATGTATAATGAACTGCAGCGTTTTGACAAGCTTGAGTTTTGTCCACGGTGTTATCGGATCATTTATTGGGCAGAATGATCTGTTTTCAAACAAAGAAGTAAATATCTGGAGGAATATCAATATACGGCCGGAGCAGGCTATACGATCGTCGGATTATCTGTATTGATCCGGAGGAAAGTCCGAACACCAAAGAGCAGGGTGCTCCATAACGTGGAGTCGCGGTAACGCGAAGGAAAGTGCAACAGAAAGGATACCGCCTGCAGGATCGATCAAGCGTTGAGCTTGCTGTTCTGCCGGTAAGGGTGAAAAGGTGTGGTAAGAGCACACCAGTTTTCCGGGCGACCGGAAAAGCTTTGTAAACCCCACCCGGTGCAAGACCAAATAGGGAAATGTTTGAGGGCTGCTCGTCCGAGTTTCCGGGTAGGTCGCAAGAGGTAGCGGGCAACTGTTACCCAGAGATGAATGATCGTAGTCCGGTTGAGAGTAATCTTTACCGGAAACAGAATTCGGCTTACGGACTGCTTCGGCCGTTTTTTTTGTTACTATTTATGATAATGAAGGTGATGGTGTGAATCAATTTGTTCGCAATATTCCGTTTGCTGAAAAAGTACGGATCTATTCCTATGACTACTTGAAAACCTGTAAATATTTATCCAGGTTTGATAATACACGAAATTCTTTTACACAAAAATTCTTTTCTCAATTGATTGCGTCGTCTCAACTTCTTGAAGATTTTCTGGATTTCCATGGGGCCAAAAACAATCAAAATTGGTATATTTACAGAGAGTATGCCGCTTCCGTCCGTCATCTGAGCCTGGGTGGATACTCACAAAAACATATTTTAAACCGGATACCATTCTATGACCTTCCCAATACGGAAGATTTTATTAAGCAGGGGGGGATTACTCTTGATTTTCTGACCGGCTCCCTGATCAAATTGGCTCCGGTCATTCTCAAAGAGGCAGAGCGTCTACAAATTCCGATTCCGGAAGAGGATTGGGATCAGAATTATTTCCCAACGGTGGTAACCAATGAGATGCTGGAGTTTGACATCGATGACGATACAGATCAGGAAAAGAGCAAAATCGTAAAGATTGCAAGTGAGTTTTTAACCATTGCCGGCAATTTCGATCAACTGGGATTTTATGAGCCTTATGATTTACAGGGTATGCTGGAGATGGTTCCGAAAAAGGTGAATGAGGTCGAAATCCGGCGTTTTGAAATGCTGGTTCATAACCTGCAATCATCATTTGATACCTACGTTATTCAAGGCGGATATCGATTTGGCCACCGGAAACTGAAACAGTTGCGAAGTTATTTTTCAGTTGTTTTTCATATTCTTCAGATTGTAGGCCGGTTGCTGCATTTTTATGAACGCCATCTTCTTGAAAGAGGACACAAGAGAATTCATCAAAAAGCCCGAAATCATCTTTCCGAGTTGATTGACCCTGCAACTTTGTTAGACAGAACCATCAATTACGGACTCTATTATGTCTGCCATTTTCTGACAGATGGTAAGGAGTTTGCCAGTGAGATTCTAAACGAAAATATAGCGAGATCGTCTATTGATGTACCGGTTCCGGTAAAGCTGGGCTTTCATAGCCGTCCTAGTCTTCTGGTCGCCAAAATCGTTCAATACTATGGAGGGCAGGTAGAGCTTTGTGTCGGAGATAACCGGTTTGATGCCAGCAGCGTTCTGGACATCCAGTGGGCCGGAGGTCAGATTCATAAGGAAAATATTACCCGGGTAATCTTTGAAGGGGATACCCGGGCATTAAAAGATATTGAGATACTGGCGGATGTTAACTACGGGGAGGATACCATGGGGAAGGGTATCCCGCTTCCAAAAGAATTGAATTATCTGAGATAAATCAAGCTCTTTTGGGTTAGATGAAGCCGTTGAAAAGCAGAATTCAGGGAATGAAAGCAACTCAGGGTTGATCGATACGTGTATGACTGTTTCTGTAATCATAGTTGCCGGGGGCAGGGGAATCCGGATGGGAGAGCCTGTCCGGAAACAGTATCTGATTCTCCAGGATCGTCCGATTCTCAGTCACACCTTACAGATCTTTACAACAAATGAACGTTGCAATCATATTATCTTGGTTGTTCCACCGGATGATATTGAATTTTGTCAAACAGAGATACTTACCAGGGTTGACCATGCTGAAAAGGTAAAAATGGTACCCGGAGGGGTGGAACGTCAGGATTCTGTTTTTTACGGCCTGGAAGCGGTTGCTGAAGAAGGACAGAAGGGTATTGTTCTGATTCATGATGGTGTAAGGCCTTTTGTAAGGGAAAATCAGATTTGCGATCTGATTCACTGTGCAGAAATAAATGGCGCCTGTATTCTTGGAGTCTCCGCATTTGATACACTCAAAAAGGTGGATCATCAGGGTCGTATATGCCGGACTGTTGATCGGAGCGGGATCTATCTGGCCCAGACACCGCAGGCTTTTCAGTATCGTGTAATCAAAGAGGCCCATGACATGGCGCGGAGAAAAAATTTCCTGGGGACAGATGATGCATATCTTGTCGAACAGACCGGCCACGAAGTGTTTGTCATCAATGGTACACGGGATAATATCAAAATCACAACCCAGGAAGACCTCAGGCTGGCAGAGGCCATTATCACTTTGGCCCAACAGTTTTCAAAACCAAGATGAATCGTCTTATTGCAAGTTAATGATCAGCGAAAATTATATCATATAGATCACAGCAAGTTATCTTTTTGGCAGCGCTTATTTTGGGAAATAACATTGACATTTAAACATCACTCCGCTATAAAAACATTGTTTATGTTATACACTACATACTTTATATGGGTTGCTTGAATGGTATGGAATTTTTTATTGACCATCCCTTGCAAAACATAGCGAAAGCTGAACAGTAACCGGTTTCAACACACAGGAGAAGGTGATGCCTGGTCGGGTCGATCGAAGAAATCATACAAGGTTTATGGTAAAGCCGGGTGTGTTCGCAGTTCTCGGGCCTTATTCATTCCAGATGGGGCAGGTTGTCGATATCAGTGAGGGGGGGTTGGCTTTTCAGTATAAACAGGGAAAAGAGAAAGATACAGATGTATATGAGATTTCCATTTTATTTGACGGAAAGGCAGATAATAATACAAGCCCTTATAAATTCACTGGAAAAGCAATCTCCGATGTAGAGGTCAGAAGCACCAATCCTTTTAGTACAGCCGTTATCCGACGATTCAGCATAAAATTTGAGGAGTTGACCTATTATCAACAGGCCTGGTTGTCGGAGTGCATTCGAAACCATACAATCGGTAAAGTTGACTCAGCGCCGGCACCATAATCCTTCACGCGCTTTCCCCTTCCTTTTATCTGTTTAAATACAAATAAGTTTGTTGATAATCAGCCCGAAAAAACGGGATGACCCTCTGGATGAGGAAAACAGCCATCCCAACTGTGTCAGACACTTTCCGCAAACAGCGATTCTCCATGAATAACCGCTGAACCAGCTAAACTCACTGGTAGCCTGTTCTGTGCATCCGCATCCTTTGGCTGTCTGAAAACAACCGATTTCAAATATCAGGCCACTGGGGTTGGCAAACGTATGTTGATGTGACCCGTTTACCTGAATCCTTTCTTCAGGTTTCGTTATGATATGGCTGCATTGGCGACAAACGATCTGTTCTGACTCTTGATGATTTTTCTCCTTCTCCTCATCGGAAAGGGAGGTCGCAAATCCTTTGTC
Source organism: Desulfocicer vacuolatum DSM 3385 (assembly GCA_945870015.1). Lineage (GTDB taxonomy): Bacteria > Desulfobacterota > Desulfobacteria > Desulfobacterales > SURF-7 > QZKS01. The sequence continues at coordinate 10,105 of CAMBQS010000018.1, read as the reverse complement.
ACCGGTAGAAGGTTCGGTTCGGAATAAATAACTTGATACTGTTTCGTGCTCCATGGCAATAACCATCAGACGGTTCCGGTGATGACGGGGAAATAGACGATTGGGCGGCACTTCCAATCGTTATTCCATTTAACGCCATCCGCCTTGAAAAGTCAATGGCATGGTCAGAACAGTTCTGAAACATAAATCTACGTTATTGACATCAGATAAAATTACATCCTATAGTGATGACTCTGCACAGAATTTGGAAATCATTTTTTTAAGGAGAGGATAACCTCGTTGCGGGTTCGATTATCCGGCTTCCTTTTCCATTACACTTTTATCAAAAGGTCGGAACTGGATATGAAAAAAACGGTTTGCATCAGAACATACCTGGTCTGGTTTTCAGTCTGCATCATTGCTTTTTTCACCTTTGAAACCCCGTTGAGTTTTGCAGGAGATGAATCGGATATTCTTGCCCGAAAGGGGGAAATCAAAAGCCGGTTGAACAATATGTCCATGCTGATCAAGTCCATCGATAATGTAACCAGAGAGATTGAAACCCGCCAGATAGAACTTCAAAGTCAGAGCGGAATCGGGCGAGAACAGGATCTGCGGATTGAAATACAGGAACTGAGCAATCGGAAGGAAGAGATGGAAGCAAGTTTCAGTCAGCTTGCAACAGATGTGGACACCCGAAAGGAGCAGGAAGATAAGAAGACGGGAGTTGACTGGCAGCGGGAGCTGAAGGAACTGGTCGGCCCTTTGATTCGCGAAGTAAAGAAAATTACCGCGCATCCCCGTGAAATTGAGAGGTTGAGAAATCAGGTTGAGGCATATGAAACCCAGTTGCCCAGGATCGAAAAGGCAATTCAAAATATTGACATTCTGCTATCCCAAGCAAAAGAGACCCCTCTTGTCGAAAAGCTGAAGCAGAGCAGACAACTCTGGCAGAACCGCTTTGATGAGGTAAAGACCGACATGAACATCAGCCGGCGGAATCTGGATCTCAGGCTGGATCAGCGGAAAACACTATCCGAATCCGCCAGGGATTTCACACAGATTTTTTTCAAGAGCCGGGGCCGGAATCTGATCATCGCTTTTTTATCCTTTGTTTTTACAATAGGATTTTTTTTATTTCTGCATGGTCGTATCCGGAGATTCAGCCCGATTCATAAAAACGAAAGATCAGTCTATACCCGGTTTTTTGATATTCTCTATTATTCAGTGGCGATAATGGCTGCCATGCTTTCCGTTTTTGCCGTATTATATATATTTGGAGACTGGCTGCTGTTGTCCATTGCTGCCATTTTTCTGATCGGCATTGGCTGGACATCAAAACAGGCGATTCCACTGATCTGGACACAGGCAAGGCTGCTGTTGAATCTCGGTCCGGTTAAAGAGGGGGAGCTGGTGATCTATCGCGGCCTTCCATTCAAGGTTGCTGCGTTGAATCTCTATACACGTCTCGTGAACAAGGCTCTTGACGGGGGAGAACAGAAGATCCCCATAAAAGATCTGCTGGATATGCGATCTCGGCCAATCGCAAAGGATGAGCCATGGTTCCCGACAGACTGCGGGGATTGGGTAGTACTGAAAGACCAGACCCATGGCAGGGTAGTTGTTCAGACCCCGGAAGCAGTAAAGCTGGAACTATTAGGTGGCGCGGTGGTTACACTGAAAACAGAAGATTTTCTTTCCGCATCTCCCGGAAATCTTTCCAGGGGGTTCAGGCTTTGGATTCCGTTTGGTCTGGATTATGCTTATATAGACCAGATTACCGAAACAATACCCGTTGTTTTTCAAAAGGAGATCCTATCCGGACTCAAAGCCAAAGGGTTTGGGGATTGTGTGGAGAAGATCGCCGTTCAATTCAAGGCAGCCGGGCCGAATTCCCTTGATCTGGAAATTCTGGCGGATTGTAACCGGGAGGCTGGTCCGAACTATGAAATATTGCAGCGGATCATTCCCGGAATCTGTGTGGACATCTGCAACAAAAACAACTGGGTAATTCCGGTGAATCAGGTTCGTGTGCATATGGCAACATAAAAAATTCCGGTTCGCCAGACCCCCTTCCTGTGATCGGGTCAGCAGCTATGCCAGGATGCTCAGCCAGAAGGTGTATGTTACGGATGACAGAAGCGTGTTCAATGATATTGCGGCCACTGCAAATTCCGCATCTCCTTCCATCTCTTTTGCCATGACATAGGTAATGGTGGCTGTTGGTGAGGCAAGAAGGATAAATGCCGGCAGGAATTCAGACTTGGGGATGTCGGCAAGATAAAACAGCAGGAACGAAATACAGGGCAAGCCCAGAAGTTTGATCAGGGTTGTTTCGATCACCTGGGACAGGTTTTTCTGCATCAGATCAAAGGACAGGGTTGCTCCGATAATCAGAAGTGCAGTAGGAAGCGCGAGCCCGCTCAAAATGTCCAGTGAACGCGAAATCAGCAACGGAATGGTAATGCCGGCCAGAGAGAAGAATATCCCGGCAGCGGCTGAAATAATGATCGGGTTGCCAAAGATCCTGGATACCATGAGAAGGGCTTTTTTGTTGGAAGCCTGTTTGGTTGAGTACAAATTGAGAATGATTACCGATAGGAAGTTCTGGAAAATCATAACAAAACCGGCAAAGATCCCGGCGCGTGCAAACCCGTCATCCCCCAGATAGTAGTAGGCAACAGCCAAGGCCAGATAACCGATGTTGCAGTGAAAGGAGCTTTGGACAAAGGTGGCAAGATATCCTTTTGTCAGGCGTAACATTTTGCCGGCTCCCCAGGCGAACAGGAAAACCAGAAACATGGAAATAAAAGCAAGGATCACCACCTTAAGATTGAAATACTGATGGAAAGAATTCCGGGTGATTGCTCGGAAGATCATGGCGGGAATCGCCAGATAATACACCAGCCGGTTTGCCGGGGTGATAAATGTATCCGGAATAAAACCTCTCCGATAGGCAATCCAGCCGAGAACAATGATGGAGAAAATTGGTATGATTGTATTGACAATATTCATGAAAGGTTATGCCTTGCCATTTGGGTATTGTTTTGAGGACATGAATTGTATGATTTCCAGCCATCATTTAGAATCCGGCTTTGACGGAAGCTTTACAGGTTTTTAAATGATGAACCCGGAATTTTACATGGAAATCGATCCTTTCCGGAAATCCGTGGCTCCGATCAGCAGGTTTATGGCAACGGGGATGCCTTTTCTTGCTGTTTCCCTTGCCTGCTCCAGTGTGGATTGAATCTGGTTTTCCTTATCCAGCAGAAATCCTTTTCCACCAAATCCTTCCACAACTTTATGATAATCTGTGCGGTTCAACCGGGTGCCGATATCGGATTTCAACACCTCTACCTGGTCACGGGCAATCTGCGCCCAGCCGCCATCATTACCTATTACAGCGATCAAGGGGATTTTATGGCGGACATAGGTATCGAATTCCTGAAGAGTGTAACCGGCAGAACCGTCTCCATAGATCAGCCAGACTTCCGAATCCGGCCTGCACAGTTTTGCACCCATGGCAAATCCTGCTCCCACACCCAGTGTGCCGAATACACCCGGATCCAGCCAGGTCAATGGGCCACGGGGTCTCAGAATGTAAGAGGCTGTGGCAACAAAATCTCCTCCATCTGCGATAATCATACTGCTTTTATCCAGAAATGCATCCAGTTTCCGGAGGAAGAGAAGGGGATTGATATAGCCGGTTTTTTGTTGCGCAAAGGAGGTGATCTTCTCTTCCCTCTGGTTATCGGCTGATTTGAGAAGATCAATCCATTCGGCATGATTCTGAAAAGAGTCTTGCTCACCGAGTTCACAGAGAAACGAGCAGGGATCTGCATGAATCCCCAGATCCGGCTTCCGGTTCAATGTGAGATCGGATTTGCTGAGATTAATGGAAATCAGTTTGGACTTTACAGGAATGGCTTTCCCGTATTCGAGCCTGAAATCACAGGGCATGCCTGCAATCATCACCAGATCCGCCTTTTTAAGTGCTTCCTTCCTGCTGTGCCGCATTTGAAGACGGCTGTCTGCTCCCAGCAGGCCTCTGGCCATTCCGGTCAGGTATACCGGCATGCCAAGTTGTTCAACAGCCCTGGCAAGGGTAGCGGATTGATCCGGGTGAAGCATGGCCTGGCTGCCGATGATCAGGACAGGTTGTCTGGAATTTTTTATCATTTTCCCGGCTGCCGTGAGCTTCTTCTGTTTCCATTCCGGGGTTTGGATAGCCTGGGGGATCGCTTTCATGCTGTCCAGGTCACAGGCAAACATTTTGTCCACATGACGGTTCAGGTAAAATTGAAACAGTTTGCTTTTCAGATCTCCTGGTTTTTTTTGTCCGGATGGGCCTCCATACATGGCCCTCACAAGGGATTCCTCATAGAGAAGATCAATAGGGCATTCAACAAAGACCGGGCCGGGTATTCCGGATTGGGCTTCCTGGAATGCGCGCTCCATGACAGGAAGAATATCACAGTTCTGCCGGATGGCGAGTCCGGATTTTACAATGGATTTCAGAACAGCCATCTGATCGATATCCTGAAGTGATCCGCGGCCCCGGGTAATGGTTGCAGCGGCACCGCCTAACAGAATCAGCGGAGATTGGGCCATCTGGGCATTTTTCAGTGCAGTGATGGTGTTGGTTACACCAGGACCGGCTGTTACCGCGGCAATACCGGGTGTTCCGGTCAGACGGGATACGGCATCTGCCGCAAAAACCGCATTGGCTTCGTCCCGGACATCGATGATTTTTATACCCAGAAAATCGCATCCGACCAGGATGGGAGAGATGTGCCCTCCACACAATGTGAATACATATTGAACACCGTGATCATGCAGGACCTGAGCAATGACTTCACCGCCGCTTCGTGACATGTTCCCTCCTTATGTATCATTATGGTGAGAACAAAACATACTGATTGGTTTGATTCTTGTAAAGATATTTTCGTGCTGTTACCGGGAATCGATCATCCAGGTTAACTCCTGGATGGAGATTTCTGTAATAACCGATTTGCCGATGCCATTGATGAGTACAAAGTGAATATGGTCTCCTTCTCTCTTTTTATCTTTTTTCAGGGCAGCCATCACCTCTTTTTTATCATATTCCAATACTGTGGGCAGCTTGAGATTTTCCAGCAGTCTGGTTATCCTGTGAAATTCTTTTTCTGAGAGCAGTTGTTTCCGGACAGAGAGGGATGCAGCAAGCACCATTCCGAGACTGACGGCTTCACCGTGGGGAATACCGGTTGTTTTCTCAATGGCATGGCCGAAAGTATGACCAAAGTTCAGTTTTCTCCGTTCTCCTTTTTCTTTTTCATCCCGGTTGACCACAGCGGACTTGATCACGACGGAATCATGGACAAACCGTTCCAGTACAGTCTGATCCAGTGCGAGCGCCTTTGCTGCGTGATTCTCGATGAAAGCAAACAGATCCCGGTCTTCAATAACAGCATGCTTTACGACCTCTGCAAATCCGCTCAGCAACTCTCTTTCAGGCAGTGTTTTTAACAGATTCAGGTCGCAGATGACAAACTCCGGCTGGTTGAAAACACCCACCATGTTTTTAAAACCCTTGAAATTGACTCCGTTTTTCCCTCCCACGCTGGCATCCACCTGTGAAAGAAGGGTGGAAGATACAAACCCGAAACGGACGCCCCGGAGAAAGGTGGATGCGACAAAACCGGTAATATCACAGACAATACCTCCGCCGATCCCCACAATAAAGGTCGATCGCTGGGCATCCATATCCAGTAACTCCTGGTATATTATGCCTGCTGTATCCAGGGTCTTGATGCGTTCACCTGTGCCAATGGTGATGGCCCTGAACTCCGGGAAATCTTTTTGATAATAACGGGAAACCGTTTCATCGGTAATCAGGACAACATCCTGAGAGGGGATATAGTTGCTCAGATTTTTCAGGCATTCGCCGATCATAATCGTTGAACGCTTTGTTTCACCTTGAATTTCAATCTGTTTCATCCGGCACTCCTTGAGAAAGTCCTGACTGTGATCAGATGGAACAATGGAATTACTGCTTGTATCCGATCGCTCTCAGAAGCCCTTTTCGTGCATCCACATCTTTTTCCGTTTCAATCCCTTTGGATGCAAAGCCGTCGACCACTCCAAGAATACCCCTTCCTTGCTCTGTTTCCGCAATGATGATTTCCACCGGGTTTGCCGTAGCGCAATATATCCGGCAGACTTCCGGTACGGCTTTAATGGCATTCAGAACATTGATCGGATACATATCCTTCATGAATATGATAAAACTGTGACCAGCGGACAGGGTATATGCATTTTTTTTGGCAAGTTCGATCAGTTCCCTGTCTGTGCCGGTATATCGGACCAGGCATTTGTCTGAAGCTTCACAAAAGGCAATCCCGAATTTGGCCCCGGCCACGCCATTGACCATTGCTTCAAAAATATCTTCTACGGTCTTGATAAAATGGGAATGCCCTAAAATCAGATTCAGATTATCCGGGTTTTCAATTGTGACGGTTTTGATCTCCATATCACTTCCTCCTTTTCATTACTGGATCTGAATGGTTTCGCCCCTCCGGGGGACAACGGCTGAAAATCCCACTTGCCTTAAAAGATCTGCAAAGGATAACGCCTGATCTTCTTCCCCGTGAACAACGGCAATCTTCTTGATGTTCAGGTTGGATTTTTTTACCAGGCGGAGCAATTCGGTTTTGTCTCCATGGGCGCTGAAGCCCTCGATTTTTTTTACATGAGCCAGTAAAGGGTATTCCTTGTTTAAAAAATGTAACAAGGGCGCTTTTCCTTGCCGGCCGGACTGCTCGTATCTCTCTCCCTGTTCCAGTATCCGCCTTCCCAGGGTATTTTCTGCCATGAAGCCGACCATGAGGATGGTATGTTTTTCATTATGGATTTTGTACCGGAGATGGTGAAGTATACGGCCGGCTTCGCACATACCGGATGAAGCGATAATGATCGATGGTTTTTCCTCCCGCATGAGCGCCATGGATTCCTCAACCGATTTGATGAAGTTCATCTGCTTGAATGAAAACGGATTTTTGCCGTTTTCCAGAAAATCCCGATGGGTTTTCTTGTCATAAAGCTCCGGATGTTCGCCGAACACCCGTGTCAGATTGGTTGCAAGAGGGCTGTCCAGATACACAGGAATGCGGGGCACTTCACCGGCATTATACAGTTCATGCAATACATAGATCAGTTCCTGCGCCCGGCCAAATGCAAAGGCAGGAATCAGTACCGATCCACCCCGTTCCACGGTTTCGCAGACGATTGTTTTCAGCTTCTGCTTGACATCCGTCGCCGGGCCATGTTCCCGGTTTCCATAGGTACTTTCCATAACCAGGAGGTCTACTTCCTGATCCTCTTTATCAAACAACAGTGTGGGGTCCTGAAGGATGGGTTTGTCAAATCTTCCGAAATCTCCGGAAAAACAGATATTGCGGGTTTTCCCGTTTTCCTTTACCTTGAGCATGCAGATGGCGGATCCGAGAATATGACCGGCATCGTAAAACTTGCAGGTCATCTCTTTTCCAACGGTGATCAAATGACCATAGGGATAGCCGTCAAAAAAACCCAAGGCTTGCTGAGCGTCTGCTGTTGTATAAAGCGGGGTTACTTTTTTCAGGTGATACCGGTCGATCAGCATGTTGATTTTTTCAGAGTTGAGCTTCTGCCCTTTGCCTTTGAGAAGTTTTTTCATCTCCTTTATTTCGCTGGGGGAAGCTGAATTTTTTTGTTTGGATGGCTGAAGATGGTTTAAAAAGTTTCTGACTACCTTGTAATTCAAATAGCTGGAATCCGATTCCTGAATTTTTGCACTGTCCGGAAGCAGATATGCACAGGTGTCTTTTGTGGCATCGGTGCAGATGATTCTACCGTTAAAGGCCTTCCGGGTAAGGCAGGGTATTCGTCCTGAATGGTCAATATGTGCGTGGGAAAGGATAATTCCGGAAAGAATTCCGGCATCAAATGGAATGGTCCGGTTTTTTTCTTCCGACTCTTGCCGGCGCCCCTGAAACATTCCGCAGTCAAACAGGATACGATCTGTCTCTGAGGTAACCATATGCATGGACCCGGTTACTTCACGGGCCGCACCATAAAAAGTAATAAACATGGCATTTCCTTTTTTATAGAAGTCTTTTATTTACGGTCAGGCCTATAATTACAAAAACAAAGTCACCGTATCATAAATATTGGAAAGAGAAAAGCCTGAGCCTTTTGATAATCGGTACGATCATTCATGAATTGCGACAATGAAAGAATGTTAATCTTGCCCTGTTCCTTGTTCTATGGCAGAGTAATTCCATCCAGGAGCAGCGCGTGCATTTTCCAGAGAGAGCTGCCTGCTGGTTTGGAATGATCATTATTTTTCAGAACTGAGGGTTTTGAAATGACGGGAAAATTCAATGTTTTTGAAATGGAAGAGATATACAAGAATCTTTTAGACCGGTCAGAGGATTGTATTTATCTTCATGATCTGGAAGGCAATTTTCTGGATGCAAATCCTGCGGCCCTTCGGCTTTTCGGGGTGGAAAAGGATGACCTTAAGACCGTAAATTTTGCATCCTTGCTGGATGAAAAACAGAGCATAAAAGCCTTGGAGTCGGTACGCAGCATCCTTGAAAAAGGGGTTGACAGTGAGGTCCGGGAGTATGAGCTGATTTCAGGAGCCGGTCATTCCATCTTTGTGGAAACAAAGGGAGTGCTGGTTTATAGGGAGGATAAACCCTACGCCATTTTTGGTATTGCACGGGATATCACCCATCGCAGACAGACCGAGACCGCTCTTCGTAAATCTGAGGAAAAGTATCGGTTTTTAATCGAAAATGCAACAGATGGAATCATTATTATTCAAGATGATGTGATCAAATTCGCCAATTCCAGAATTGTGGATATGACCGGGTTTTCCAAGGAGACATTTATCAATGGTCACTTTGTGGATTTTATCATTACCGATAACAGGGAAGCGGTGATCAAGCAATTCCGGGAACTGGTAAGAAACCAGAAGCGGATCAAAACAATCGCTTTTAAAAGCTGGCATAAAAATGAGAAGGAACTCATTGCGCAGGCAAAGCTGGTTGAAATTGAATGGGAGGAAAGACCTGCCAGCCTGGTTTTTTTGCGGGATATCACCTCGGAGAAACAATATGAGGCCCGTGTCATGCAGACGCAGAAAATGGAGGCCATCGGTACCTTATCCGGTGGAATCGCTCATGATTTCAATAATATTCTGGGGGCCATCGTGCTGAATGCCGAGATGGCGCTTGACGATGTAAAACCAAATTCAGACGTAGCATATTCCATTCAGCAGATATTGAAATCCAGTCAACGGGCCAAGAAGCTGGTGGATCAGATTCTCACCTTCAGCCGCGAGGCCATCACAGAGAAAAAGCCGCTTGAATTCGGGATTATTATTAAAGAGACATTGAAAATGCTCCGGTCGGTTATCCCGGTAACGATTGATATCACACAATACGTCCCGACCGATATCGGAATGGTCATGGCCGATCCGGCGCAATTACAGCAAATGGTGGTCAATCTGATCAACAATGCAGTGGATGCCATGAAAGAAAGCGGAGGTAATCTTGAAATCACGCTTGAGCAGGTTTATGTGGAAGAGATTCCTCCTGGTTTTGATGCAGAACCGGGCAACTATATCCAGCTTAAAATCAAAGACACAGGCAAGGGAATTTTGCAAAAAAATCTGAAACGGATTTTCGATCCGTTTTTTACCACACGAAAGTCAGAGAATCGCACAGGTCTGGGGCTTTCCGTGGTACACGGCATTGTTTCGGTGAATAACGGATTCATCAGGGCGGAAAATGTAAAAGGCAAAGGAACGGTATTTACCGTTTGTTTCCCAAGGGTGGAAGAGATGGAAAAGCCCATGGAGAAGAAAAAGACGAGTCACGTTTCTGCAAGCGGAAGAATCCTGTTTGTGGATGATGAGCCGGCGCTGATTGACGCTGGAAAAAGGATGCTCCAAAGGTTGGGCCATGAAGTGGTTGCAGCAGAAAGCGGCATGGCTGCCCTTGAGTTGTTTCAGGCAGATCCTGCGATGTTTGATCTTGTGATAACCGACACCACGATGCCGAACATGACAGGGATCGAACTTTCCAATGAATTGCTT
>CAMBQS010000017.1 GCA_945870015.1 Desulfocicer vacuolatum DSM 3385 | reverse complement strand
GTTATAAATCTGCTGCCTGGATTTGGCGGCTGCATTCAGGACATCAACATTGACATCAATATAATCAACGATTTTTGCTTTTTTTTTGCCGGGGGCGATCCGCATCACCCTCCCGATGTATTGAAGCAGACGCCCGCTGAATTTGATGGGTGTGGCCAGAAATAAAGTTGACAGTTCTTTGCAGTCAAACCCTTCGCCGATTAATTGCCCGGTTGCAATCAGTATTCTGATTCCTCCGGTGTGCAACTGTTCAAGCACTTCTTTGCGTTCAGGGGCCGGCGTATCACCGGTCAGCACGGTTGATTCTGTTTTAAACCGGTACCGCAGAATCGCCTGAAGGTTTTTGCAATGCGCCTTACGGTCGGACAGCACCAGACAGATACCGGTCAACTCTTTTATTTCATTTACAATATCCGAAGCGATCAGCAGATTCCTTTCTTTGTCTTCCGTAAGCTCGGAAAGCATTTTGGTGTACTGATTTATTGGATCAAAATGGGATTTGAAGCTGGTTTCCCGGAACGTGACATCCGCCTCGAGAATATGGCCTTGCTGAATCAGACTTTCTTTTTCAATCTGATGATGCAGGTCGCCCAGATGCCAGAATATCAACTGGGAAAGCTTATCCCTTCGAAAGGGTGTGGCACTCAGGCCGATCATGTATCTGGAGGAAAAATCGGTTACGGCATCGGTAAAGGTTCTGCTGGGGCACCGGTGACTTTCATCCACCACCAGATAGCCGATTTTGGGGGAGACATCCTGAGAACATTTGTAAAGGGATTGCACCAGCGCTACGGTGATCTTTTCCCCGATCATCATTTTCCCGTTTCCGATCAACCCGATTTCATCAGAAGGGATAGCGAGAAAAGAGTGGATTCTGTCCATCCACTGATAGGCCAGTTCCTTTGTATGGACAACAATCAGGGCGGGTTGCCGTCTCTGTGCAATCATAAAAAGTGCGATAACCGTTTTCCCGGACCCGGTCGGTGCGGAAAGAACGCCGAAATCCCTGGACAGCATTTTCCGGGCAGCCTCGATCTGGAATGGTTTCAGGTGACCGGAAAATTGGATGTCCACCTCTGGAAGAGAGAGCCTTCTGTCTTCGATCTCGTGAGGGATATCTTGAGACCGGCACAGATAGATGAGCTGCCGCATGTATCCACGGGGGATGGACAGGCCATCTTTGCCGATTTTATCATAAAATTTTAGTTCTTTCGGGGTGTTACGATTCCATCGCCCCATTTTTTTGTTTTCAAGCCATTTGGGGTTCTGGATGATTAATTTTTCGATCAGAAGAGAATACAGGTCAGCAGGAATGTCCGATAGTCGCAGTTGATTGGAAATGATGATTTTCAATGAAATAGATTTCTGCCATTCAAGTGTGTTTGTTGCCCGGTTCAGTATCCGGGATGGGTCTTGGATATCCGTTAAAAACAGAGTAAAAAAAAACAGAACCGGTGTCAAACATATTCCCTGTTTTAAAAAGATTCATGCTTGTGTATCATCCCGGGGTTTTTGGAAATTGGCTATTGAAGATGATATGGATATGTATTATGACTGAAGGGTATAATTGAAGGCAAACCGATCGGTCAGATTATCCAATCCGGTTACTTGATAAAGGTGATATTCCATGAACACGATATTATTGGTTGACGTTGATCCGGCAACCTTGAATACATTTTCAGATCTCTTGAAATCCCAATCCAGTGATATAAAAATCCTGACAGCCGGAAATGCAAAGGAAATTCCGAATATTATCACCAGCGCCAAGGTAAACATGATCATCATTGATCTGAAAATGCCGGATAATGATGATCTTCAATTCCTCGGATACATGAGTCATGATTTTCCCAATATTCCTGTGATTGTGATGACCGCTTTCGGTACTCCGGAGATTGAGGCAAGAATCAAGGCTTTAAAAACTTGTCAATACTATCAGAAACCAGTGGATATGAATGTCCTGTCTGAAAAAATTTTTGAAGATCTGGGTGTCGGGGTGGGTGGGCAGATCCACGGGATTGCTCTCTCCTCTTTTCTTCAGATGTCGGAGATGGAGAAATCAACCTGCCGGTTAAGGATCCGGTCGGAAGAAGGACAAGGATATCTGTATCTGCAAAAAGGGGAATTGATTGCTGCTGAAACAGGCCTTCTGAACAGTGAGGAAGCTGCCTTTGAAATCATAAGCTGGGAAAATGCTGTTATTGAAATTGAGAAATCAGGGCATAAAAAAAAGAGAGAAATCAAAATGCCCTTGATGAACATTTTGATGGAAGGCCTCCGGATCAAAGATGAGAAAGAGGCGGCAGCAAAGGAAAAAGAAGCAAAAAACGCGGACACAACCCAGGAGAGAAAACAGCGCACCCAGAAGGCCGCTGCCCCGAAAGAGGCGGATGGGGAAACAGCAGATTCAACTCCTTCAACCATACCACCGGCCCGCGATGGAAAAAAAACCGGAGCAGGGGACAGGGATAAGGCAGGATTAGCCACAAAGGCGCCGAAGAAAAAAAGATGGGTTTCGGTGATATTGTTTTTTTTGATATCTGTGGCAGTTATCGTAGGCGGTGGCATGCTCTGGATTCAGGTGATCCAACCCCGGTTGGTAAAAGATGAGTTCCAGAGGGTGCTCGCTGAAGTGGGAAACAGTTCGTCGCTTGAAGAGAAGGAGATGCTGCTGCAGGAATATATTGATACACATAGTAACAGCAAATATACTCTTGAAGCCAATCGGAAAATCAAGGAGATATTTCTTCTGATTCAGGAACGGGATTATGAGAATGCAGTAACCCAGGTTAAAACTCTTCCGGTCGATAAGAATTTCAAGGAAAAGGCCACTACGATTTATCAAGCATACCTGGATAAATTTTCCGACGGGGTCAGGATAGAGGATATCCGGAAAAAAATGGAAGAGATTCCGATTCTGGTGGATGAAAACGATTTCCAGGAACTGAAACAGATTGACCCGTATGATTATGAAAAGAGGATAACCGCATATCAGACATATCTCAGTGAACACAAAACCGGAAAATATCGCAACGAAGTTCAGATACTGATATCCGATATCAGTGAAACCTATTACCAGTATGTGAAAAAAGAGATATCTGTTTGTGAAAGAGAAAATGACCTGGGCCGTTGCATTCAACTCTGTGACAAATATATGATCAGCTATAAAAAGAGTGCGCAGCTTTCCGAGATCAGGGGTCTGAGAAACCGGATGAACAACACGATGGTAATGGCAGAACTCCAGCAGAAAGCATCAAAAAAAAGTGGCGATCATACCGCGGTCCGGAATATCTATCTGAACTATTTTAAAGCAAATCCCAATTCATCGGCAAAAGGGGAAATTCAGCGGGAGTTGACGGATATCAATAAAAAGATCCGTGAAAAAGAAGCCTGGGAAGCGATTGCAAAACTCAGCAAAAATAAAAAAACAGATCTGTTTGAGAGGATAAAGGCGCTTGAAAAATACATGGCCAGAAAACCGGAAGCCATTTATCTGAAAGGTGCCGGCGTTTTAATGCAACGGCTTGAAAAGGAAAAAATGGAATTCAACCGGCTGAAGCTGATTGCGGATGAACAAAAGAAGATGGAGATGCAAAATATTGCTCAGGAAAAGAAAGAAAGGGCAAGGCTTCAAAAGGAAAAAGAAAGGATCGGTTCCATCCTGAGCAGATCAAACGGGCGGTTTATTGTGAATATGGATGGGACGGTTACAGACCAGCATACCGGACTGGTGTGGTATATTCTGGACTCCCATACGGAACTGAAGGAATGCCTTGACCATGACGCGGCAGAAGAATATGTGAAAAATCTTGAAGTCGGCGGGTATAAGGACTGGCGGTTGCCTTCTACAAACGATCTGATATCCGTCATGAATGCCAAAAATTCTTTTCCCGGCAGCGGGGCCGGATGGTACTGGACTTCCGAGTTATTCTGGAAAGGATATTATGAGTTTTGCTATACGGTCATCAACCGGAATGGCAATACATGGGTAAAAGATGAGGCAGCTTTGACGCAGTGTGGCGCAGTCCGGGCTGTCCGGCAATAACATAATTATTTTGCTTTTTGTTTCGCGGAACTATCGTTTTTGTTATCAATCAGAAAATCAGATTCAGATTATCAAAACTGAAAAATGGAGGTTTTTACATGCACCGCACTCACGTTGTTCTTCTTCTGTTTGTGTCCACCCTTTTCCTTCTGACAGGGTGCGCTTCCGATGAAGATAAAAAAAAATCCCATCTGGAAAAAGGGGATGCCTATTTCACAAACAAAGAGTACCGCAGTGCCCAAATTGAATATAAAAATGTTATTCAGATCGATCCGGCATTTGTGGAAGCCTATCTGAAGCTGGGAGAAACCAATCTGAAACTGGGAGATCCTCGCGGAGCCATGAAAGCGTATTCAATGGTAGCAGAGCTTGATCCGGAAAATTTGGAGGCCCAGTTCAAGCTGGCCACGTTCTACCTGCTTGGGAAAAATGATAAGGAAGCAAAGGAAAAGGTTGATTTGATCCTGTCCAAAGAACCGGACAACACAAAAGCACTTTTTCTTTTGGCCAGTTTGTTAACAATCGATAAAAAGACAAAAGAAGCGGAAGCCACTTACCGTAAGATCCTTCGGATTGATAAAACCAGCATCCATGCCTATATCGGGCTCTCCCGTTTATTGTTGTTGCAGAGGAAGATCGATGAAGCTGAAAATGTGATGAATGAGGCCATGAAAGCAGATCCGAAATCGATCCATGCGAAAATGGCCATGTTCAATCTTCTTGTTGCCGTCGGTCAATATGAAAAAGCCGAATCGATTATTCTGAAAGCCATTGAGGAAAATCCAAAGGAATCGGATTTGAAAGTCGCTCTGGGGGATTTTTATTTTCGGAAAAATGACCGGCCAAAAGCAGAAGCAGCCTATCTGAATGCCATTGAAGTCGATCCCAAAAATGTGAAACCATATATGATGGCAGCCGGATTTTATGGCACCACAGGAGACCGGGAAAAGGCTGTTTTGCATTATAACAAGGCATTGGAAATTCAGCCTGAGAATATCCGGGTCATGGAAAAAATTGCAGAATTTTTTATCGGTCTGAAGGAGATTGACACAGCAGAACAATACCTTGACAGGCTTCTTGAGAAGCAACCCAACTATCCACCCGCCAGAATGATGAAAGGGGAGATTGTATTTTTAAAACAAGATTATACACGCGCCATTGAAATGTTTGATGAACTGACCAAGGAAAATCCCCGATCTGAAATCGCATATTATTTCAAAGGGGTTTCCTATTTTAAAAAGGGAGATAACCGCTCAGCCAAAACTGCATTGCAGAAGGCCATCGAGCTTCAGCCGGATTTTGTCAAGGCACGGCTTATCCTTGCAACCATTTTATTCCAGGAAGAAGCCTTTGACCTGGCGCAGATTGAGTGTAAGGCGATTTTATTAAAAGAACCGGATAATTATCAGGCAAAGCTTCTGGTTGGTAATCTTCTGGCGGCTCAAGGTAAAAGTAAAGAGGCGGATGACCTGTTTCAACAGCTTATTAAAAATTATCCGGATGCGCCGGAAGCTTATTTCCGGCTGGGCCAATTGCAGCGGTCACAGAAACAGTATGATATGGCCCTTGAGAATTTTAACAAGGCATCCGCACTCAATCCCCTGCTGATGGATGTGTTCAGCAGTAAGGTGTATGTGTATGCAAGTCAGAAAAAATATGACCAGGCCCTTCAGGTCTGTGATGAACAGATGAAAGCTGTCGGGGACAACTCCGGGCTTCAGGCGGTAATTCATCAACTGAAAGGGAACATCTATTACTCCTTGAAACAGAAAAAGGATGCCGTGCATGAGTTTGAACTTGCATTGCAGGCAAATCCGGATTTCTTAAAGGCCTATTATGCTCTTGCGCAGGTTTACCTGCAGGATAAGGAGGAAGAAAAGGCAATCCAGCAATATCAGAAAATTCTGGAAAAAGAACCGGGTCAGGTCGGGCCGCACATGCTCCTTGGTATTTTATATGAGATCCAGAAAAAATTTGATCTTTCTGAAACCCACTATCGAAAAGCTCTTGAAATTCAACCTGATTTTGCTCCAGCCGCAAATAACCTTGCCTATCTTCTTGCCACACAGGAGCGGGAAATAGATGTTGCACTGGGACTTGCGCAGAAAGCAAAAGAAAAACAGCCGGATAACCCTGCGATCATGGATACGCTGGGCTGGATTTTTTATAAGAAAGGCATGTACGATGCCGCGATTGCAGAATTGAAAGCCAGTGTTGAAAAAATACCGGAAAACGCATCTGTTCGGTATCACCTTGGACTGGCTTATATGAAGAAGGGTGAAAAAGCGCTGGCCAAAAAGGAGCTCGCAGAAGCATTGCGAATCGATGAAGGATTTGACGGGGCGGATGACGCAAAAAAAGTTCTCTCGGAATTATAACCGGTTATAACCGCCAAAAAAGAATATATGAAACTTCCATTATTTAAGGTTTTTTTTCTGTGTATTCTGCTTCCACCATTTTTGTATATTTTTTCGGTTCAATACCTTGAAAGAATGTTCAATCGTGTGTACCTGGAAGAGATAAAGGATGTCTATATCGGAGACTCCCGGTCTTTGTTTGACGGTACGATTACGGTGAGGGATGCCATCAGCAAAAATATTACATCCTATGTCCGTGACCAGTGGATTGTGAAGATAGGACTGAAACTGGATGTGATCGTAACAACCAAAAAAGGAACGATTATCTATCCGGCTATTTTTGAAGATCCCGCAGGGGCGGTTCCATCATCCGATCCAATACAGATTGCGGCGGATAACTACAATCTGTTAAATGATGGCCTTGTTATTCATGTCAGCAGCGAAATCTTGTATTACAAACCTATTTCGATCGTCATTCTGTTTTCCTATATCGGTATTTCTCTGGTTTTCATGGCTTTTTCTTCCCGGAAAAATTTCAAAAAATCGGAAATGGAGGAGTTGGAAAAGATCCGGATTATCGACCGACTCATCGAAAGAGAAAAGCGCTCTGTGGAAATTTTAAAAACACTCGGGAAAAAACGAAGTGAATTAAATATTCGGTACAGCGAAGTCCGGGAGGAGCTTGAAAAAGAAAAACAGCAGGCCAGTAAAACAGAAGATGGAATGCTGGAAGAGATCATCTCTCTTGAAGAAGAACTGAATCGGAATATAAATTTGCAGCAGGAACAGCAGCAGGAGATTGAAAGGTTAAAATCAGAGATCGACAAATATGAGAAAGACAACCTGAAAGGAAAGACAAAAAACGAAAAGAACTCTTCATCCGTCAGCAGAAGATTCAAGGCGTTGTATAAAAATATTACCATGAACAAAAAGGCGCTGGACGGATTTATATTGATACCGGAAGAGATGAAGATCAAATGCGAGGAAGTGATCCATCAACTGAATGAGAATCCGGATCTGGTTCAAATCAAAAGAAAGGTGTTCAGCAAGAAAAGCAGTGAAACGGTTTTGGAAGTTCTTTTTTCATATAAAGGTCGATTGTATTATCGACGGTTACCGGATCAGCATATTGAAGTTTTATCCATTGGTACCAAGAACACCCAGATCAAGGATCTTGAGTTTATCGACAGTTTGTAGATCCGGTTTCAAAAGTCTGTTGTTGTCCTTTTTTAATGATTTTCATGAAGGTTCGGGTATGCCGCAAAAAACAGGTCTCATTCTCATCGCATTCGCTGGTATCGCAGCCCTGATATTGCTAGATGTCGTTGCCGATCCCCCACTTTTCTATTGTTTGCTGATCTGTCTTTTCGGCGGAGGCTTTCTGTTGTCTTCTTTATGGATGCTACGGCTTTCACAGATGAAAATCATGAACCTGAAACAGATTGTCGAGGAGCGAGCCGGGGAGTTGACGGAAGCCGATAAAAATCTTGTCGATGAAATCACCAGACATCATGCAACCGAGACATCACTGCGGGAGAGTGAAAAGAAGTACAGACTGCTTGCCGAACATGCGAATGATATTATCTGGACACTCAGCATGGATTTGAAGTTTACGTACGTCAGTCCATCCATCAGACGAATACGGGGTTATACACCTGAGGAAGGAATGAATCATGCTTTAGAGGAAGTCCTCGTACCGGATTCTCTGAAAATCGTTTCAAAGCTTTACGCTGAAACAATGGAGAAGGAAGCCCGGGGAGAGAGAGTTATTGAACCGACTGTACTGGAACTGGAACATTTTTGTAAAAATGGGAATACGATCTGGATGGAAGTCAGCATGTCCATGCTGCGTGACCGGAACGAAAATCCAGCCGGCATAATCGGGGTCAGCCGGGATATCTCCGATCGGAAACAGACGGAAAAGGCTCTGCGGGAGAGTGAAAAAAAATACCGGATGCTTGCCGAGAATGCCAATGATGTGATCTGGGCAACGGATCTGTTCTTTAAAATAAGCTATATAAGTCCTTCCATCGAACGGCTACGGGGATATACCCCGGAAGAGATTATGGGGCAGACCCTGGAGGAGATTTTAACTCCTGCCTCCATTGATCTTGCCATACGAGTTTTTGCCAAAGAGCTGGAATTGGACAAAAAAGAGGAGAGGAAAAATTCGAACACAGTTCTGGACCTGGAGTTTTTATGTAAAGACGGTACGGCCGTGCTGCTGGAAAACAATGTCTCTCCGTTGAGAGATGAAGCGGGAGATGTTATCGGGCTGTTCGGGATCAGCCGGGATATAACAGAACAGAGAAAGGTTGAACAACAACTGCTCCGTTCGGAAAAGCTGGCTTCATTAGGGGATATGGTGGCAGGGGTTTCCCATGAAGTCAGCACACCATTGGGGGCGGGTCTGCTGTCTGCATCCTATCTGCAGGATATGTCTGAGGCATTGACGGATCTTTGCTGGACCGGAAAACTTCAACTGCCGGATGTGAAAAAATATGCTGGAAAAATAGCAAAATCCTCGGCCATGATTGTATCCAATCTGGAACGGGCATCGGAGTTGTTAAACAGTTTTAAAAATGTTGCGGTTGACCAGCTTATTATAGAGAAAAGAAGTTTTAATATCCGGAAAAACATGGAAGAAACGCTGAACAGCCTGAAACCGCAATATAGGCGCACACCCCATTCAATCCTGCTGGAATGTCCGGATGACCTGATGATTCACAATTATCCGGGAACCTTTTCTCAGATTACCACAAATCTGGTGATGAATTCACTGGTGCATGGCTTTGAAGGGGTTGAAAAAGGGGAGATCCGAATCACCATACAGAAACAGGGTAATATCCTTTTGTTACACTTCCGGGATTCAGGCCGGGGTATGGATGAGGCGGTTCTCAAAAAAATATATGATCCTTTTTTTACAACCAAACGAAACCGGGGAGGGACCGGGCTTGGATTGCATATTGTCCATAATCTTGTCTGCCAGACCCTGATGGGGCAGATCACCTGTATCAGTTCACCAGGCAAAGGCACGGAGTTTCAGATTAAAATACCATTTCATGATGCAGCCTGAGTTTTTGTTGACAGTAAAGAATGGATGTTTTTTTTGAACAGGCAGAAGTTTCTGGGGGTCGACTTTTTTTATCCGGACAACGAGAGGAAATGCTTCTCCAATGGAAATGATATCCAACAGCAGAACAGGGTCACCTGACCGGAAAAGAAATATCATTCTTTTGGCCGTTCTGATGATGCTGTTTTTGTATTCCGTACCGCAAGCCCGCGAAAAAACAGAATCCCACCGGCTTCAGGTTCGTGGTGATAACAACTACCCACCCTATGAATTCATCAATCAACAAGGAGTTCCGGACGGATATAATGTGGACATCTTCAACGCGGTTGCCAATGTGATGGGCATTCAGGCGGATCTTTCCCTGGGACCCTGGAATGAGGTACGTTCCAACCTTGAAGAGGGAAAAATTGATGTGCTTATCGGGATGTATTATTCTGAGGAAAGAGACCGGTTGGTTGATTTCACCACTCCTCATCTGATCATCCATCATTCGATATTTATCCGCCGGTCTGATCCGCAAATCGATAAAATTGAGGATCTGCGTGGAAAAGAGGTCATTGTACAGAAGGGTGATATCCTGCATGATTTTATTCAAGCCAAAAAAATTGCCCGAAAGATCATTACGGTTGAGTCTCAGCCGGATGGATTGCGACTGCTGTCTTCCGGCAGACATGATTGCTTTCTGGGTGTCAAACTGCAAGGCCTTGCAACCATCCGCACATATCACCTTAACAATATCATCACCAGCGGTCCCCCTGTTTATCCCCGCAATTACGGCTTTTCCGTTACAGAGGGGAACAAAGAACTGTTATCCAGATTAAACGAGGGCTTGACGATCATCAAACAGACCGGCCAGTTCCAGAAAATCTATGAGAAGTGGTTTGGTATTTATACCACGGATCATCACTGGTTCGAACAATATGGCAAATACCTGGTTGTATTTTTTTCCATGATCGGATTGTGCCTTCTGGTAACCCTTGTCTGGAATATTACACTGAAACGTCAGATCAGATTCAGAACCAGGAATCTGAACCAGGAGCTTGAGGAACGGAAAAAAGCGGAAAAACGGCTTCAGGAGCGGGAATCTCTGTTACGTGCAACCTTCGAAGCCAGCCATGACGGTATCCTGGTTGTTTCGGCAGACGGTAGTATCACGCAATATAATTCCCGGTTTTGTGAAATGTGGAATATTGAAGAGAAGATGATGAGCACCAGAGATGCTTCCACCCTGACGGAATATGTTCGTCCTCAGGTAGAGGACTATCCTGAATTTTTTTCACGGATTAAGGCCTTGATCAGCAGTTTGGAGCGGTCTCATGAAATTATCCGCCTGAAGGATGGCCGGGTATTGGAACGGGAATCCTATCCATTGATTGAAAATGAACAGGAAACAGGCCGTGTGTGGAATTTTCAGGATATCACAGACCGGACATTATACGCGGAGAACATGAAAAGGAACGAAGAGCGTTTCCGGATCGCTCTTGAAGCCAACCCGGATTCCATTGTTCTGTATGATATGAAAGGAAATGTTACTTTTTTAAATCAGGCCTTTACCAATACATTTGGCTGGACACTGGAGGAACGCATCGGGAAAAAACTGGATGATTTTGTTCCAAAGGAAAACTGGGAAGAAACAAGGCAGATGGTTTTACAGGTATTGGCAGGAAAAAGCATTACCGGAG
Source organism: Desulfocicer vacuolatum DSM 3385 (assembly GCA_945870015.1). Taxonomy (GTDB): domain Bacteria; phylum Desulfobacterota; class Desulfobacteria; order Desulfobacterales; family SURF-7; genus QZKS01. Next base: position 9,033 of record CAMBQS010000017.1, on the reverse strand, counting down.
TGGAGACATACCGTTTAACCAGAGACGGACGGAAGCTTCCGGTACTGGTCAGTGGCTCGATATTCAGGGACAGACAGGGGAATCCGGAAGGGAGCATCATCAATCTGAAAGATATCAGCGAGAACAAACAGCTTCAGTCTGAGTTGCAGCAAGCGCAAAAAATGGAGGCAATCGGAACGCTTGCCGGTGGCATTGCGCATGATTTCAATAATATTCTGGCTGCAATCAGCGGAAATGCTGAGCTGGGACTGTATAAAATGGACGCTTCTAATCCTGTATACCGCTATTTCAAAGGGATCATGAAAGCCTGCCAGAGGGCCAAAGATCTGGTTCAACAGATTCTGTCTTTCAGCCGTCAGGAAAAAAGTGAAACAAAGGTCATCCAGCCGGGATTGATCATCAAGGACGTAATCCGGTTGCTCCGTGCAACCACGCCTGCAAATATCACCATCCGGACAAACCTTAACAGTGATAAATTTATCATGGCCGATCCGGTGCAGATTCATCAGATTCTGATGAATCTGTGTTCGAATGCAGTCTATGCAATGCAGGAAACAGGCGGTGAGCTGGTGATTGATCTGGATGAAGCCGTCATCAGTGAAGAAATGGTTCCTGGAAATCTGAAATCCGGCGTTTATGTAAAATTGTGTGTCAGCGATACCGGTCATGGTATTGCACCGGAAATCAGGGACAGAATTTTTGAACCGTTTTTTACCACAAAAGCAGTGGGCGCCGGAACCGGTATGGGTCTTTCCGTGGTTCACGGGATTGTTCAGAAGGCTGGCGGCATCATTACCGTCCAAAGTGAATTGGGCAAAGGCTCCCAGTTTATCATCCATCTGCCCACAGTTGAATATCAGGAGAAAAACAGGAGTGCTGTCCGGTTCCATCCAGTTATTGGCGGAACAGAGCGGATTCTTTTTGTTGATGATGAGGAACAGATTGTGGATTCCTGGCAGATGATTTTATCCTCCCTCGGGTATCAGGTAACGGGAAAAACAGGAAGTCTGGAAGCATTAGCGCATTTCAGGGATAATCCAAACCGGTTTGATATGCTCATCACCGATATGACCATGCCGGGAATGACGGGAGATCAACTGGCCCGGAAGGTAAAAGAGATCCGGCCGGATCTGCCGGTCATTCTTTGCAGCGGATACAGTGTAATTATCGATTCAGACCGGGCAGGCAGTATCGGGATCGATGCCTATATGATGAAACCGCTGCTGAAAAAGGAGATCGCAGAAAAAATCAGAGAATTGTTTGATCGATAAATCTTTCCCATCCCATCGTAAATTGCCGGAAATTTCGCTTTCTTCCTGTCTTTCCTTGACAATATTCAAAATCCCTGTTTTGAAAACAGGATGGATCAACCAATATCTATTTTAAAGGAAAACCGATTATGCTTCTGAGCCATCTTTTTACTCCCATTCAGATCGGGAATATGATTGTGAAAAACAGACTGTTGATGTCTGCCATGAGCATCAACTTTGGCGTGGATGAAAATTGTCTGGTTACGGACCAGTTGATTGAGTATTTTGTTGAACGGGCAAAAGGCGGGGTTGGAATGATGCTTGTGGGAGGCGGGAGTGTTCATCCAGGCGGGCAGGAACTTCCGGATCTTCCGCAGATGTATACGGATGATTGCATTCCTTCCCTGAAAAAGATGGTACAGAAGATCAAACCGTATGATACCCGCTTTGGCGTTCAGCTCATGCATGGAGGCCGCCAGTCCTATCTTCCGGAAAAAGTGGCTCCTTCCGCCATACCCGCACCGGCTGTTGTCAAAGGAGAGGTACGGGCCCTTGAAATCCATGAAATCAAGAGTCTGGTTTCCTGTTTCGGGGATGCGGCAAGAAGGTGCAGGGAGGCGGGCTTTGACTTTATTGAGATCCATGGCGCCCACGGGTATCTGATCAACCAGTTTCTTGCCCCCAACTCCAATATCCGGACAGACGAATATGGAGGGTCTTTTGAAAATCGTACCCGGTTCCTGTTTGAAATCATTGAAGACATTCAGAGGAAAACCGGGACGGATTTCCCTGTCGGCATCCGGATCAACGGGAATGACTATATTGAAAAAGGATGGGATCTGCCCAGCACGGTTCGTCTGGCACCGCTGCTTGAAAAAGCCGGAGTGGCCTATATTCATGTTTCAGGCGGTGTATATGGATCAACTGAACTGACCATTCCTTCCATGTATACCGGGCAGGGGTGTTTTGTGCATCTGGCAGCCGAAGTGAAAAAGCATGTGAAGACTCCGGTCGTTACCGTCGGCAGGATCAAAGATCCAAACCATGCAGACGATATCCTGAAGCAGGGTAAGGCGGATATCATATCCCTGGGAAGATCCCTGCTGGCGGATCCGCACTATCCCAATAAAGCCCGGCAGGGAAGGTTTACGGAAATACGGCCCTGTGTTGCCTGCTGTCTGGGATGTATCCACGCGGTTCTTGCCAAGGAGCCGGGTTCCTGTGTTGTCAATCCGGATGTGGGCAGGGAATATAAGATCCGGGATGAAAAACAGCCGGATGCAATTCGGCGTGTGGTTATCGCCGGTGCCGGACCTGCGGGGCTGGCGGCTGCCCGTCTTTTCAAACTGAGGGGACATGAGGTCGTGGTGTGTGAAAAAAAACCGGATTCCGGCGGATTGCTGTCCCTTGCGGCCAGGGCACCAGGACGAAACGAGCTGGGGGACATCCTGCGGTTTTTCCGGAATGAGATTCAGCGGCTCGGGATTGACATCCGGTATGACACGGAGCTCAGTCTGGAATTGATCCGGGAGGTCAAGCCGGATATGGTTGTACTGGCAACCGGCTCCATGCCGGAGATGCCCCTGATCAAAGGGCTTTTTCAGACCCGTATGGAGCTTCTGACCTGTGTGGATGTCATGGAAGGAGAGACGGTTCCCGGCAAAAAGGTTATTGTTCTGGGCGGTGGAATGACCGGTCTGATCACAGCCGATTTCCTGGCAACAAAGGGTAAAGAGGTGGTCGTGCTGAACCGGAAGAAAAGTTTTGCCGAGGAGATGTCCAGCAATGACCGGTTTTATCTGCGGGAAAGATTGAAAGCCGGAAAGGTCGCACTGTTTAAAAATGTCCGTATCCAGTCGTTTTCCGAAAACGGAGTCCTATTCACGGTGAATGATGAAGAGGTTGCGCTGCATGATTATGACATGGTGGTTATATCCGAAAAGCACGATGCGATCCGGGATAGCAGAAAACTGGAAAAGAAGGCCAATATTCCATTTTATTTTATCGGGGATGCAAAAGAACCCAGGCATCTGATGTACTGCATCAGCGAAGCGGAAGAGATCGCACGGTCTGTCTGATTGCCGGTCAATCACACATCATCATTGTAGGGGCAATCCCTTGTGGTTGTCCTGATTGATTCAAAACCCTTCTATCTTGATAAAATTGTAACCGCTATCCTCATCATGCCGGACAACTCCGGGCAATCCGATCAGTTCGATTTTTTCCATCTCTTTCAAAATCTGCGGTTTGGCATCGATCCTGGCGAATGTGCGTCGGCCGTCCTCCAGACGACCCAGCACGATTCCGTGATCCGGTTCGCCGGAGCGGTCATGACCGATGACATAGGTTTCAACAACAAGGTTCCCATTGGCGGCTTCAACCGGTTCCGGCAGCGCTTCTGCATCAAGCCTTGCCTGGATAGCCAAAAAATCAGATTCTTCCCATGTCGGATGGTGTCGCATTTCTGTAAAAGGCCCTCTGATCCGGATGACTCAAAGGCGTTCCTGCTCGTCCTTTCCATCAATCCAAGCGGATCAAGAGGGAATTCCATATCCTTTGGCTGGGTATATTGGGAAATCCCTACGATAACGGGTATATTTTGTTTTTTCATATCCAGTTCTCTCCGTCAGTATTCTGTTATTTTTCAAGGAAAATATGAAGTATGGTCGACCAAGTGTCAACAGGCAATGAGAAAAAAATTGGCAACAAGACATGACTGATCCGCAAGATATCATAATAATTCCGGTTTTGAGTTAGTGTCCGGAAATTGAAAAGAACCGGCAGGTTCCCTCAGAATTCTGGATTGGTTCAAAAAATGGGGTTCTTGCATTATTTCCAAGGCAGAATTCCGTACCAAGATTGAGCTGCTCCAAAAACACCGTGTATTCATTTTCTTCCAAATCCTTTGTGTATCCTTATAAAATAGTAACTCATCCATTGACATTAACATTAATATCAATATTATATAGACATAATCAAACTGAATAGCAGGAAGTTTATGGTCAGGATCCGCCCGAAGTCCATCGAAAATTGACCATTCAGGTTAGAGAGGAACCCTTGAGAGCCGGAACAATCTTACGATTCGCCATGTCACTGGTGCTGCTTATCCTGATTTTTCATGGAAATGGAAATCCCGCTGATCAATGGGAAGATAAAACAGCCCTTTCCAGTTCTGCTGTAACAGAAGAGAGCACGGTTGCGCCGGCTGTCGATGAACTGATCGTCGAAGCGCTTGAGAAGTCTCCTGCTATCCTGGCCTTCCGGTCAAGGGTCGCTGCATCAAGAGAACTCATTGAACCTGCGTCGGCTCTTCCGGATCCTGAACTTGAGTTCTCCCTTGAGGAAAATATCCAATCCATTTCATCTCCGGAATTCGCAAGGGGTGAAATTCTTGTAAAGCAGGGTTTTCCTTTTCCAGGGAAGCGTTCGGTTCTGGAAAAAACTGCAGGTGCGGAATCGGAGATGGAATATGCCGGCCTTGTTGATATGGAAAGGCAAATCATAAGAGAAGTTCGCACCATCTATGCCGGACTTTATGCTTTTGACAGCGAGACCTCAACTCTTGCTGCGGCAAGAGAACTTGTCAGAACACTGGAGGCCGCAGCAGCCAAACGATACAGCACAGGTGAGGGGGAACAGGAGTCGCAGTTAAAGGCCCAGATTGAGTTATCACGCCTTACTGAGCGGATGAATGATATCGCTGCCGAAAGGGCAGCCATGGCTGCCGGGTTAAACAGATTGCTTGGTCGTACTGGAAGTTTCCCGGTGGGAAAAGTTCAAGAGCTGCCTTTGGTTTCCATAAGTCATGAAGATATAGAAAGCCTGGAAGAGCTTGCCCTGGCCAATTCCCCTGATGTTTTCGTGAAAAAAGCTGTTGTGAAATCGGCTGAGTACAGGCTGGAGTCTGCTGAACTCGATTTCTGGCCTGATTTTTTTGCCGGAGCCGGGATGGCTTTTGACAGTGAATATGACCCGATGGCGGTTGTTTCTTTTGGCATGACACTCCCGGTATGGCAAAACAGCAAACAAAAGCCTCTTAAGCGTGCAGCAGGGCATAAACTTGCAGAGGCCAGAAAAAGCCTTACAGAAACTGAAATAGCCATCAGCTCGGAAATCGCAGGTCTTTTCGCCAGATGGAACCGTGATCAGAAGCAGGTCCGGCAATACAGGGATGCCATTATCCCTCAGACAAGTGCAGCTCTCAGCTCGGCACGGGCTTCCTATATTGCCGGCCGGGCTGATTTTTCGGTTGTCATAGAAGATTATAATCTCTGGCTGGATGCGCTTGCACAGCTTGCGCGACGGGAGTCGGACAGGTTCATATCATGGGCTGGAATTGATGCCTATACAGCTCCTTTTCCATTGAATAAGAGTGCTGACTGAATGCGGAAGGAATATGTAAAGGTTTCTCTATGAAAGGAAAGGAGAAAAGCCATGTGGATATCCGTTCAAGGATATAGATTTACCGTTATTGTCGTAATCATACTGTTTCTGGCTGCCTTTCTATCTGCCTGCGCCGATAAAGACAAACATGAGCACGCGGTTCAATATCAGTGCCCGATGCATCCCACCTATATTTCGGATAAACCCGGAACCTGTCCTATTTGCGGAATGGATCTTGTGCCGATTGAAAAAAACAGGTCTGAATCTTCAGAAAAAAGCACGGGGACTTCTCCTTCAACGGAACAAGCTGCTGAGCCTGAAAAAAATAAGATTGAACCGTCTGCGAGCGGAGTTCGGAAAATTCTTTTTTACCGCAACCCCATGGATCCTTCGATCAGTTCGCCTGTTCCCACAAAAGATGAGATGGGAATGGACTATGTTCCGGTCTTTTCCGATGAGGTTTCATTGCCTGACAAGGGTGTAAAAGGACTTGCAACCGTTACCATAGATGAAAAGGGAATCCGTCTTGCCGGTATTCAGACCGAAAAAGCCGTAAAGCAGAAGCTGGAAGGAGACATCCGGGCCGTCGGTCTTGTCAAGCCGGATGAAACCCTTGTCCGCCATGTGCATACAAAAAATTCAGGATGGATCGAAAAGCTGTATGTAAATACGACCGGCCAGCTTGTCAAAGCAGGTCAGTCGCTTTTAACGATTTATTCACCGCAACTTCTGGGAAGCCAGGAGGAATTTCTGCGCGCAAGGGAAAACGCCATGCGTTTTGCAAACTCGTCCATTCCTGAAGTCCGGAAAGGAGGCGAAGATCTGTTAAAGGCCGCAAGGAGAAGGCTTGAACTCTTTGATGTCCCTGAAAGTCTGATCAAGGAAATAGAGCGGACCAATGTGCCGAAACGCACCGTTACCCTGCTTGCGCCGGTTTCCGGTTTTGTAACGGCAAAAGGGGTTTATGAAGGCCAGCAGGTTGAACCGGGAATGGAGCTTTTCACAATCACAGATCTTTCAAGAATATGGATCGAGGCTGATTTTTATGAGTTTGAAGCCCCCATGATCCGGCTGGGACAAAAAGCGATATTTACATTTCCATATGATCCCAAAGCGCAGAAGACCGGACAGGTCTCTTACATATATCCTTATCTTGATCCGCAGAGCCGCACATTGAGAGCGAGATTTGAGTTTCAGAACAATGATTTTTCTTTAAAGCCTGAAATGTATGTGAATGTTTCGATGAAGATCGAGACTTTGGATTCGGTAGTTGTACCTGATTCATCTGTCATGAATACAGGCGTTCGCCAGATTGTTTTCGTGCGTATCGGTGAAGATCGTTTCGAACCCCGGGAAGTAAAAGCCGGATATCGAAGCAACGGTCTGACCCAGATCATATCCGGGGTTGATGCAGATGAAAAGGTTGTTGTCCGGGCCAATTTTCTTCTGGATTCCGAATCACGCCTGCGGGCCGCGATTCAGCAGGCGGCAGAGACCGGAGAAAGCAGATGATCCATAAAATAATCGAATTTTCCGCGAGGAACCGGTTCCTTGTCATCATGGGAGTACTGGTACTCATGGCGGCATCCGTATATACCCTGAAAATCATACGCCTGGACGCACTTCCGGATCTTTCCGATACACAGGTCATCATTTACTCAAAATGGGACCGGTCTCCGGATATCATTGAAGATCAGTTGACCTATCCCATCATAACCGCTCTCCTTGGTGCTCCCAAAGTAAAAGCCATACGGGGTTTTTCCGATTTCGGATTTTCGTATGTCTATGTGATATTCCAGGACGGAACCGACATTTACTGGGCCCGTTCAAGGGTTCTGGAATATCTTTCCAAAATCCAGTCGCGTCTTCCCCAGGGTGTTCAGACCGAGCTGGGTCCGGATGCCACGGGAGTCGGATGGATTTTCCAGTATGCCCTTGTGGACCATTCCGGAACTCACCCCGTTGACAAACTCCGTTCTTTCCAGGACTGGACCCTGCGTTATGCGCTGCAGTCGGTACAGGGTGTTGCTGAGGTCGCCTCAATCGGGGGTTTTGTGAAGCAGTACCAGGTGACGGTAGATCCGAACCGTCTTGCTGTTTTCGGACTCTCACTGGATGAAGTTGCGGAAGCAGTCCGGGAATCGAACAATGAGGTCGGGGGGAGGCTTCTGGAGTGGAGTGGTGCGGAATACATGGTTCGGGGGCATGGATATGCGAGGTCCGCGGCTGATTTTGAAAAGATCGTATTAAAAGCTGTCGCTGGTGGTGTCCCGGTTCTGCTTTCGGACGTCGGAAGAGTTGAGCTGGGGCCTGAAATACGAAGAGGAGTTTCAGATCTGGACGGTCTTGGCGATACAGTAGGCGGCATTGTTGTCATGAGGCACGGGGAAAATGCCCTGAATGTCATTAACAGAGTCAAACAGAAGATAAAAGACATTGAGCCTTCCCTTCCAAAAGGAGTTAAAATACTCGTGACTTATGACCGTTCCGATCTGATACACAGAGCGCTTGAAACCTTAAAGGATAAACTCACAGAAGAAATGGTTGTCGTGTCACTGATTATTCTTTTTTTTCTCTGGCACATTCCTTCGGCCATTGTTCCGATTACCACCATCCCGATCTCGGTACTGATTGCATTTATCCCGATGTATTTTCTGAATATCAATGTAAATATCATGTCCCTTGCCGGCATAGCGATATCGATCGGTGTTCTGGTTGACGGGGCGATCGTCGAAGTGGAGAACGCCTACAACAAGATTTATCATTGGCAGGCAGACGGCAGAAAAAAAGATTTTCATGAAGTGCGGCTCGAAGCGCTGAAGGAAGTAGGTCCTTCGGTTTTCTTTTCACTGCTTGTCATCGCAGTCGCTTTTCTGCCCGTTTTTTCCCTTGTGGATCAGGAGGGTAGACTCTTCAAGCCTCTTGCCTATTCCAAAACGCTTGCCATGGCGATTGCCGCGCTTCTTGCCATAACCCTTGATCCGGCAATGCGGATGCTCTTCACGAGGATCGATCCTTTTGGTTTCCGGCCAAGATGGCTGTCATGGATTGCAAATAAGACACTGGTCGGCACATATTATTCCGAAGAACAGCATCCTATCAGCAGGGCGATCTTTAAAATATACGAGCCAGTATGCAGATTTGCAATAAAGCATCCCAGGATGATCATTGCATCCTCGGTTTTGCTGGTTGCTGTAAGCGTGCCGGTTTATTTCAAGCTTGGATCAGAATTTATGCCTCCCTTAAAGGAAGGAAGTATTCTGTATATGCCAACGACCCTGCCCGGGATTTCGGTTTCAGCAGCACAGGAACTGCTTACCACACAGGATCGTGTATTAAAATCATTTCCGGAAGTGGAAAGGGTTTTTGGAAAAGCAGGACGGGCTGAAACATCAACCGA
>CAMBQS010000016.1 GCA_945870015.1 Desulfocicer vacuolatum DSM 3385 | reverse complement strand
AGCACAGATGCGGCGTTGAAAAATGTAAAAACCATTACCGTGAACTAGGGAGGTGAATCTGATGAAAAAAATTATTATTCTGTTGTTTATATGTTTGAGTCTTGCACCGGTTGGGGCTGTTTCTGCCTTGGAAGGGTTCAGTGATGTTGGAATTCATGGATTCATTTCCCAAGGGTATATTCAGTCAAACGAGTATGATTATTCCGGGATTAAAACAGAGGATGGCTCTTTTGAATTCAATGAAATGGGGATCAATTTCTCAACCACTCCGGCAGATGGATTGAGGGTTGGGGCACAGATTTTTGCACGGGATTTCGGAGAACTGGGTAATGATGAGTTTGAGCTTGACTGGGCCTATGGTGATTACCGTGTCAACAACTACTTTGGGGTACGGGCTGGAAAAGTCAAGATCGCCCTGGGTCTGTACAATGAAACCAGGGATGTGGATGCGGTCCGGACATCCATCATGCTTCCCAATGCAATCTATGTTGAACAAAACCGGGATGTCTATGCAGGTATCAAGGGAGTTGGAGCATATGGTGAACTCCCGGGAGGGTTTTCCTACCAGTTGGCATATGGTGTGGGCGGTGTTTCAGAGGAATCAAATCTCCTGATTGATATGACAACCATACTGGAAGACCGACTCAAGAAAACAATACAAACTGGATTTACAGCCCTTTATGGACAAGCTGCAGGTCAACTTGCGGCAACAGCAGTTAATGTTGAAATTGGAACTGGAACAGATCCGGACACTGGAGAACCGAACAAGACAACTCCCTTTAACACTCAAAACGCCTCTCTCCAGTGGGCTCCAAGGTTTGCGGAAGGGTTGAGGTTATCCGGCACCTGGCTGTTTACTGAAATCGATACGATCATGTACATCAGTACGCCCAGCGGTTTTACTTTTACAGACGGAGCAGTCAGCGGAGTCACAACCACTACCGATCGAACTGAAGTGCCCGTCGATAACTGTTCCAGTATTGTTGGATCGATTGAATACACAAGAGGCGATACTATTTTATCTGCAGAGTATAATATGATTCGGGTTGATGTTGGAAATGTTTTGATTATGGGAACGCCAACAGATATTGCCACAACCGAAGTTCTTGGATGGGCTGTATCCGCCTCACACCGGTTTACCTATTGGTTTGAACTGGGTGCATATTATGGTGATTGGGTTACAAATGATCGAGATAGAGATGGAAGTGAGATGGAAGAGGTAGGACGTGAAAAGGAAGAAAGATGGATGCGGGATGCCTGCCTGACCACCCGGTTTGATTTGAATGAAAACTGGATATTCAAGCTGGAAGGTCATTACATGAACGGGCTTGATGATGTTGATTACGGTAATGACCCGGATCCGGATCCAGACTGGTTCCTGTTTGCAAGCAAGGTGTCCTACAATTTTTAAATCCCTGCATTAATAAAAAAACAGAAAAAAGGTGCATGGCTCGATGCCATGCACCTTTTTTATAAAGGCAAGCCACTCCTTCATACAATCATTTTTTCAGACCTGAAACATCTTCTTTACAATGCCTTTTTGGACTGATAATCTGCGTTTAGTGTTTCTGAAATGAAAGGTTTTTTGTGACAGTATCCATCGATTTTCAAAATATCATGCCGGACCGGTTAATTGAAGCCGTGGAACAGGCAACCGGTTTTCCCATGACCGGACTGACCTCTCCCCTGCCAAGTTATATCAACCGGGTTTATGAGTTCCAGGCAAAAAATGGAACCCGTCTGATCGGTAAATTCTACCGGCCGGGCCGATGGTCCAAAGAGTCAATTGAAGAAGAACATCAGTTTGTTCTGGATTGTGAATCTGAGGAAATTCCGGTTGTCTCTCCCTTGAAATTATTGCATGGGGCTACTCTCGGTGAGGTGGACGGCATCTATTTTGCTGTCTTTCCAAAAAAACTGGGGCGGGAATTTGAAGTGATCGAAGAGGAGGACTGGCGGAGGCTGGGACGGGTGATTGCAAGAATCCATGTTGCCGGAAGCATCCGGAAAGCTAAGACCAGAACGGTTTTGCATCCGGGCATTTCAACCAGCAGAGATATCCAGCAGTTGATCAAGGGCGGGTTTGTAACCCCGAGGCATGTTGAAGCATTTCAAGAGATTGGTCAGAAGATCGTGGATATCAGTTCCGGTTTTTTTGATGACACGGAGTTTATCCGTCTTCATGGAGACAGTCATCGGGGGAATCTGTTGTACCGGCCTCAGGAAGGGATCATGGTGATTGACTTTGATGATATGATGACCGGGCCGCCGGTTCAGGATCTCTGGCTTTTATTACCGGATCATGCCGAGAACTGCCCGCAGGAGATCAATCTGATACTGGAAGGATATGAGATGTTCCGGGTGTTTGACAGGCGGATGCTGAAGCTGATCGAACCCCTTCGCCTTATGCGGATTATTTACTTTCTGGCCTGGTGCAGCAAACAGGCGAATGATTATAAATTTAAAATCAATTTTCCGGACTGGGGCAGTGACCGGTTCTGGCAGCAGGAGATCAATGATCTGGGACATCAACTGATACGAATCCAGTCCCAACTCCGGAATCAATCCAATCATATTGTTTCGTAAATCAAATGGAATAAGGAGAATCAAATGACGACAAAGGATATTATTGCTGTTTTTGAAACCGATAAAGGAACCATTCGCATAAAATTATTTGATCAGCAGACACCGGTTACCGTTGCCAATTTTGTCAATCTTGCAAAACGGAACTACTATAAAGGATTGAATTTTCATCGAGTGATTTCCGACTTCATGATTCAGGGGGGCTGTCCCCATGGCACAGGAACCGGTGATCCCGGGTACCGGTTTGAGGATGAGTTTATAACAGCGCTTCGCCATGACAGAGCCGGGATTCTTTCCATGGCCAATGCCGGACCGGGAACCAACGGGAGTCAGTTTTTTATCACCCATCTGCCGACTCCACATCTGGATAACCATCATACGGTTTTTGGAGCCGTGCTGGGAAAGGATGACCAGTCTGTTGTTGACAGTATTGTTAAGGGAGATAAAATTCGAAATATTACAGTAGAAGGCGACACTGCTTCTTTATTGGAAAAAAATGCGGACCGTATTCAGGAGTGGAACCGGGTTTTGGATAAAAGGTTTCCGGAGCTGACAAAGTAATAATCATTTTTTTATGCTATTCAGGTGATATTCATTCATCATGTCCAGAAAAATCACAGGCAAGGATTCTTATGATATCGGTGTTATTTCCGATACGCATGGCCGGCTGTTGCCTTCCGTTTACATGGTGTTTGACAATATGGACCTGATTATCCATGCCGGAGATATTGATACCAAAGAGGTGCTGGAAAAATTACAATCCATTGCCCCTGTGGTTGCTGTTCGTGGGAATATGGATTTTAATCTAGGAAAAGAGTCTTTACGGGGTACGGAAACCATTGAGATTGGAGAGACGGTTATCCACGTCAGTCACATGGTCGGCAGCGTGCCGGCATCTGCAAGGGTTCATGTGGTTATTTACGGGCATACGCACCGGCCGTCAATTGAAAAACAGAATGGAGTTCTCTTTTTGAATCCCGGCAGCGCCGGCCAGAGGCGGCATGACAATCCATTGTCAGTTGCAATTCTCCATATTCGAGGAAATGAGCAGTATGCGGAGATTATCGAACTGGAGGAATAGGCCGGGTGTATTATAGAACACCCAAATGATATCGCTGATAACCCAATGACGTTATATGTAAAAATCTGTTTTGAATTTAGGTATTTTGTAATGTAAAATCGATCAATTTTTGAGTTGAAACAAGAGGAGCAAAAGATGGAAAATTGTCCCTGTGGATTGGAAAAACCATATGAAGAATGTTGCGGACCTTTTATCAAGGGCGAGAGCCTGCCTCAAACACCCGAAGCCCTGATGCGGTCCAGGTATACTGCTTTTACGAAAATTGAAGCTGACTATATTTTGAATACAGTTCATCCGGACAAAAGGGATCAGCATGATGAGAGAACCGTGAAAAGCTGGGCAAAAAATTCAGACTGGATTGATCTGAAGATTTTGAACACTGAAAAAGGGGGGCCTGAAGATACGGAAGGGCAGGTTGAATTTATTGCCCAGTATTACCAGAAGGGAAAAAGGCATAAACATCATGAAGTCGCTCAGTTCAAAAAACAGGAAGGAAAATGGTACTTTTATGATGGACAGGCGCCGCAGCAGGAACAGGTTATCCGTTCCAGTCCCAAGGTTGGAAGAAATGATTTATGTCCTTGTAACAGCGGGAAAAAATATAAAAAATGTTGTGGCAGATAAAAGAACCAGTCTATGATTCTGATGAACCTGAAAAATGTCAGCATGGGATATGGCGGCCCGTTGCTGCTGGAAAATATCAACCTGCAGATCGAGCAGGGAGAGCGGATCAGCCTGATTGGTCGAAATGGTGAAGGTAAATCCACTTTGATCAAGATACTCATGGGAGAGATTTCCCCGGATCATGGTTCGGTAGGCATCAGTCAAGGGATTCGACGGGCCTGCCTGTCGCAAGAGGTTCCGGAAGAAATCAGGGGCCGTGTTTTTGATGTTGTGGCCGGTGGGTATGGAGATGCAGCAAACACCCTTTCCAAGTTTTATCAGACCAGTCAACTGATTTCACGGAATGAAGATCCCTCATTGTTTAGAAAACTGGAAGACTTTCAGCAAACCCTTGATGAAACTGATGGATGGAAAATGGAGCAGAAGGTGAACCAGGTTGTCACCAGGCTCTCGCTGGAACCAAATGCTGTTTTTGATCATCTTTCCGCTGGGTTGAAACGAAGAGTACTGTTGGCAAAAGCCCTGGTGTCGGATCCGGACCTGCTGCTGCTGGACGAACCGACAAACCATCTGGATATCCGTGCCATTGAATATCTGGAAGAATACCTGGCGAGTTACAGCGGCACGCTTTTATTTGTTACCCATGACCGGATGTTTTTAAAAAAACTTGCAACCAGAATCATTGAGATGGATCGAGGCAGCCTGTTTCACTGGAAATGTAATTATGAAACGTATTTAAAAAGAAAAGAGTCGGATATATCTTCTGAAGAAAAGCAGAATGCGACATTTGATAAAAAACTTGCAAAAGAGGAAAAGTGGATCCGACAGGGAGTCAAGGCCCGCCGGACACGCAATGAAGGCCGGGTTCGGGAACTTGAAAAAATGCGTGAACTCAGAAAACAACGAAGATATCAGATCGGATCCGTCAGACTGAATGCCCAGGAAGCGGAAAAAAGCGGAAAGCTGGTTATTGAAGCGGAACAGATTGTCTTTCAATGGGATGGACGGGATATTGTACGGGATTTTTCAACCACCATACTGCGGGGGGACAAGGTAGGGATCATCGGGCCAAACGGGGTTGGGAAAACCACACTTTTAAAAATTTTGCTGGGAGAGATTCCGCCAACTCATGGAACGCTTCGGCTGGGTGCACGGGTTCATGTGGCCTACTTTGATCAGCTTCGTGCCCGGCTGGATGAAAACAAGACGGTTCAGGACAATATCTGCAATGGAAATGATATGATCATCGTGAATCAGAAGCCAAGGCATGTAATCGGTTATCTTCAGGATTTTCTGTTTACACCGGACCGGGCCCGAAGTCCGGTTCGCACGCTTTCCGGTGGTGAAAGAAACCGGCTTCTATTGGCCGCTCTGTTTGCAAAAGAGTCGAATGTTCTGGTGATGGATGAACCGACCAATGATCTGGATATGGAAACACTCGAATTATTGGAGGACCTGCTTTTAAACTATGCGGGTACGCTTTTGTTGATCAGCCATGACCGGACATTTTTGAACAATGTGGTTACCAGCACAATGGTTTTTGAAGAGATGGGGAAGGTTACCGAATATGTAGGTGGTTATGACGACTGGATTGCCCAACGATCATCGGTAATATCTGTGGAAAAACAGGGGCTTTTGGCGAAAAAACCGGCAAATACGAAAAAATTTGCGAAAAAACTCAGCTTTAATGAACAGCGTGAATTGAACTCCCTGCCTGGAAAAATCGAGACGTTGGAAAAAGAGCAGGCCATGCTGTATGATGTCATGTCTGACCCCAACTTTTATCAGAAAGAAGGAGCGGAAATTCTGTCCATAAAAGAAAGAGCAGAGGCGCTGGAACAAATGCTTGAAGAAGCCTTTGCCCGATGGGAGCAGTTGGAAAGCAAAACCTGATTTGGCCGGAACCGGAACCCAAACCATCCAGATTCATCCATTCAACAGTTCAGCGATCCGATCATTCTGTTGCATTCGATTAGAAATTCACTGTTGTTGAGAAGCCTGTTTGCAAAGGTCATATATTTGGAAGCAATGGATCGAATTGCCAACTGGAGCACATAGGGTCTCATGGGTTTTTCCAGCAGGTGATTGATTCCGGATGCAACACACATATCCACCACATCATTATTGGCATTTCCAGTGATCATTACCGTATCGTCATGAATTGTCTTGAATTTGCTGCTGAGCGTATCCAGAAATAAAAAGCCGCTCTTGTCTTTCAAGAATACATCCACCACAAAAATCGCAATGCTGCTTTCCCTGTTCAGGCCATACAGGGTGGCTTCTTCATCATCGGTGAAAACAAAAACATTGCCCCAGGTGTAAAATCGGTTGACAATATCTGCAATCGATTCACATGCAGCCGTATCATCATCAACAATGATAACATCCAGTCCATCCGACATGTTGCCCCCTCTTGTGGTTTTTTTGAGGGATAACCAGTTTTTTCAATATTCAGTGGTGTTGACTTCGCTGTAGGAGAAAGGGGAATTCATTTATCCAGTTGGTTAATCCGTTGTGATAAATATGCCATAAAGATATGTTATATTCAACCGAAAATATATGCCGCCGGCAGAATTTCAATATCCTTTGAGAAAGTCCTTCATTTCCGGGAATCGTGGACGCATTGCTTAATGAATTGTCTGCCATGAAAGACTATGGTATGGAATCCAGTCAATAGAAAGGAGACAGAATGGATCAGATCTGCTTGTTGAAAAATACAATTCAGGAGTATGCATGGGGCTCCCGAACGCTTATTTCCAATCTTGTCGGAGAGACCTCTCCATCTGAAAAACCACAGGCAGAGCTTTGGATGGGAGCGCATCCCAAAGCACCTTCTCTGGTAAACTTCAAGGGAGAGTGGCAACCACTTGACCGGCTTATTTCAATCTATCCAGATGAAATCCTTGGGGCGGATGTTGCCGGCAGATATTCAAACAAGCTTCCCTATCTGTTTAAAATTTTAGCCGCTGAAAAGCCGTTGTCGATTCAGGCCCATCCAAGTTTGCAACAGGCTATTGCCGGTTTTGAAAGAGAAAATTTACAGGAAATACCGCTTGATGCCAAAAACCGGAATTATCGGGATAATCATCACAAGCCGGAGTGTATTTGTGCGTTGACTCCATATTGGGCGCTCTGCGGTTTTCGACCCATATCCGAAATGCAGTCCTTGTTTTCAAAGATTCAAACACCGGAAATTGAACCGTCAATAAAAGAGTTGAAAAAAAAAGAGGGGGGCGAGGGGATCCGGGTGTTTTTTCAGAAACTGATGACATTATCCCCCGCAGACCGGGAAAGCGGATTGCACAAAGTTGTTACGCAGGCAAGAATTTACGCTTCTCAAGATCCGGTTTTTAAATGGATTTTGAACTTGCACGAAGAGTATGGCTTTGATGCAGGTATTCTTTCTCCGGTTTTTTTAAATCTGATCTGCCTTCAGCCTGGACAGGCGTTGTTTCTTTTTTCCGGGGAGCTGCATGCGTATCTCAGCGGGTTGGGAATTGAATTGATGGCCAACTCAGATAATGTTCTCAGGGGGGGGCTGACACCGAAGCACGTTGATATATCGGAGCTGGTTAATATTTTGCGGTTTGAGGAAAAAAAACTGGAGATACTGGAACCTGTTTCAATAGGGCAATGCGAGAAGGCATATCCAACCTGGGCAGAGGAGTTTGTTCTGTCGGTTATTACACTTCGACAGGAGACATCCTTTCTGAGCAAAAAGAAAAGAAGTGTCGAGATCATGATCTGTGTGGACGGCAGCGCAATGCTCATGGACATGAAAAAAGAAAAACAGGTATTTCTTTCCAGAGGACAATCCGTGATCATTCCTGCAAGAGCATCCCAGTATCAAATGGCGGGCCAGGGTGTTTTTTATAAGGCCGGTGTTCCGGATGGTGTGGAAATCTCATCCGGATCATGAAATATGGTTATAATATTTCGCAGGCGAAATCGATTGGTCCGAATATTTTCATAATGTATTACAGCAAGTTGTCATTTTAATGTCGCCATCGTCATTTTTCCAACATGAAAATCAACCGTGATTTTATTCATTTCCCCCCGGATGTCAGTTAAAATTTTGTTTTTTGATTACGAAAACTTATAATAATTGAGTGGGTGTTGTTTGTTCAGGATTTTTTGAAGCACATCCCGGACATCCGAGAAATCACTGTCCATGTAGCTAAGAAACCTGGGCCGAAGTGAATGGCCGTTTGCAATGGTTTCATTTTTTTGATCCGGCAAAATAAGAATGACAGGAAGGCGAAGAAGCTCATCCCGGAAGCTCAGCAGGTTGATCAGACCTTTTCTCGTTGCACGGAAGATTACGGCGGCATCCACCCTGTTCAAGGGTTTATGAAGAATTTCAGACAGCGCTCTCATGTTTGTCACAACAAGGAGGTTGTTCTCCATGGAAATGGACTGAATGGTATTTTTTAATTTGATTGCGACCCGATGAGAAGGGGCGGTATACAGCAGGATGTTTGAAGAATCTTGCAATTTTCCAATCTCCTATTAAAAACTGAAAATCAATGAAGAAAATCTATGAAGATAAAAAGCAATAATCGGGCCAATATTTATAGGAAAATCATTAGATACAGGGTTCTGGAAAGGATAGATCACTTGATAAACCGGCCATTTTCATAAATGATCACTTTTTTGCCGGAGGATAGCTTTGCAACAACTTGTTTTTTTTCTGTATTTACAATGTCCCAGTGAAGGGCGGAGTCATTAAAACCCAATTGGGTTTTCGTTGATCTGGTCAGGCGGGAAGGATCGCCGGTAAAGGAGTTGGAATAGGATGAACCCAAAGCAATGTGACAGTTGCCATATTTTCCGCCATAGTTTTCATCAAAGAGGGTGTTGGCCATGAACTGGTTGATTTTAGAGAATCGGGTATCTGTGAGGGAAAACTCTCCGATTTTATTGGCACCTTCATCTATTGCAAGTTGTTTTCGAACAAAGGCTTCGCCCTGTTCAGCTTGAATCGTGACCGCTTTTCCTTTTTGAAATTCAATCTGTATTCCTTTCACGTAATTTCCATTCCGGAACGAGGGCTGATCTGCATAGTATTTTCCGGTTGTTCCTCTCCAGTCCGGGGAAATAAAAATTTCGAAACTCGGTATATTATGGCCGGACAAACCAAGCCATCTCCGGTTTGTTCCAGGAGTTACCACAAGATCAGTGTGTTGTGACTGGATATGAAGCTCCTGGATTTTTAAGTTGTTCAGCCATTTTTTGATGGACGCGATCTGTTTATATATTTCCTTCCAGTGAGAAATTGGATTTTTGCTGTTTAAAAAACAGGCATTGATAATCTGTTTTTCATATTCCGGCAGCGGCAGGTTCGCATGGTTCGCCAATGTTTCTGTGGGATATACACACAAGGTCCAGCTAAACAGTCCTTTTTCTTCTCTTTGAGTCAAAATATCTTTTATTTTTTTTTGATGGATTGCAGTCTTTCCGATTTTTTCAGGATCAATATTGCTTAAATGGGTTATGGATTCCGGGGCATGTAAAAAGATATTTCCATTAAGGTTATTCGCAAAGACCTCCTCCCCTGGAGAAAGGAAGGATAGTTGAGTCTGGTTGGCCAGTTCATAAAATTGCTTTTCCATGGTTGGGGTCTGCACTATTCGGAGAACCGGGTTTCGTCTTTTGGATAAAAGCTTGGCATGCAGTACTTCTGCGAGTCGTATTGCCGGAAGGTGGTATCGAACCAGTACAATATCATTTTGTTTTGTTTTGCCTGTTCTGGATATTTCCAACCCCCATAACAGGATTTCTGCATAACGATCCAGGTGGGTTTCCGTAAGCATGGATGATCCTTTTTTCGATAGATAGTTACCGGTTCGATGGATATTGCTTGTCAACGCTTACGGATGATCGTCTTTGAGAAAGAGCCGATGATATTCCGGTTCAGACAAGTAGGTTTTTAATAATTGACTGATCATCTCAAACACTTTTTCAAGGTCTTTGTCGGTCATCTGTTTTACCATATGCCGGATCAGTTGATCATCCGAAAATTTTTGCAGATAGCAGATTACGGTATTTTCATCGGTTTCACGGCTCAGTCCAAAACCCAAAAAGCCGTCATAGGTTTCAACAAATTCATGTGTGTGGTGTGTCATTGGTTTCTCTCGGGTTTCATGTTAATGTATAAAAAATTTTGAAGATCATAATGGATTGAAAACAGAAGGTCAACCTTTGTATATTGAGTCTGAATCGAAAGGAATATATTATGAATGTAAAGGATTTATTGCCTTTAGAACAATGGATACTGTTTGAAAAGGAGTGGAATGCAAAATCCGGTCTGGATGTAAGTGTTTTCAATACAGAGGGCATCCGGATATCCAACAACAAGGAATGGGTGAACCGGCTGTGCCCGGTGATAAAAGCCAGTGATAAAGGACAGGCTTTTATCTGTGCGGTGGCACACATGAATATCGCTGCCCAGGCTTTTCAAACAAAAGTACCGGTGATTGAAGAGTGTGATGCCGGGCTTGTCAAACTGGTTGTTCCCATTATTATGAAAGAGACGTTTCTGGGAAGTGTTGGTGCATGCGGTTTGCTGCTTGAAGAAGGAGAGGTGGATTCATTCATGGTAAACCGGACAATTGGTATAGATGAAGAAGAGGTGGAGGCGCTGTCCAATGATATTGGGAAAATATCAATGCTGGATATCCGTAATCTGGCCGAAGAGATCCGGAAGAGGGTGGAGTTGATTGTTGAAAGGTATGAGGCTGAAAAGTCCTGACAGGTAACGTTTAAAAATAAAGGAATTGCAATTGTCTATAATGGTTAGGTTTCATTCATATCCGATAAATCTTTTGGGGAAATCGGGTCAGTTGAACCATCCGGGGGGTGAGCAGCGGATTCAACAGGGGTGTTTTTGATAACTGTTTCTTCAGAATGAGGGGTATCGTCATCGTATTCTTCGTCAAGGAGTATCTGTGACTGCTTGCCGAACTCCTCTATTTCCTTGAGAGAAGGCAGGTCTTTTAAATCCTTGAGATCAAAAACCTCTAAAAACTGTTTCGTGGTCGCATAAATCAGCGGGCGGCCGGGAATATCTTTTCGGCCCAAGGCGCGAATCAGTTTTTTTTCCATCAGCATCCGGAGGATTCCTCCTGAATCAACACCCCGGATATGCTCGATATCACATCGGATAATAGGTTGCCTGTAGGCAATAATCGCCAATGTTTCCAGCGCAGCCTTGCTCAATCGAACAGGCGTTGGCTTGATGAGCGCAGAAATCCAGTTTCGATATTCAGGCCGGCTGCGAAACTGGTATCCGCCGGCTACTTCCCGCAGATAAAAACCGCGTTTTTTTTCTTCATACTCCTGGGTAAGCGCATCCAGAACCACTCTGATTTCCTTGAGATCAACATCCGGAAGGATCTTTTTCATCTCCTGGACAGGAAGCGGATCTTTGGAAACAAAAATCAGGCTTTCTAAAATATTTTTTAAATCTTCCATGTGCAAAAGTATCAAAGATAAAAAAGTCTGAGGATTCCACTTTGTAAATGTTGCGCAATTCGAATCAGATTCATTTTAGCCATCTCCAGAATTGCAAGAAAAGTAACAATCACATTATTTTTCGTATAATTATCGATAAACAGTTCTTCAAATACAACAGAGCCTTTTTGTTCAAGCAGATGGATAATTTCATTCATTCTGTCTTTTACCGATATTCTGTCTGCCTTAAAATCAATCTTGTGTTCCGCTGAGATATTATTGAGTATGGCCTGAAATGCATCGATCAATTCAAAAAGCCCGACTTTTATCATTTCCTCACTTTGATCTGACGGAATATCTTCTTCTTTACCGGCAGATCGAGAAAAGGTGTCTTCCCCCAGAAGAGATCGATCCATAAGTTCTTCTGCGGCATATTTGATCTGGAGATATTCAGACAGCGGCCGGACAATCTCCATTCTCGGGTCTTCCTCCTCTTCCTCCTCATCATGGGAAGGCAGCAGCATTTTTGATTTGATCTGGGTCAGTGTTGCAGCCATCAGCAAAAAATCACCGGCAAAATCGATATTCATCGATTTCATCCAATTCAGATATTCAAGAAACTGATCGGTAATCAAGGCGATCGGAATATCATAGATATCAACCTTGGCCTTATGAATCAAGTAAACGAGAAGATCCATGGGGCCTTCAAAGATATCGAGCTTAACTTTATATTCGTCTTCAAACATCAGGTGTCCGGTTACCTCAGATTTTGACTTTGAATCGAACCTCTTCCATGGTCTGTTTTGCTATACTCCTGGCTTTGTCATCACCATTTTGCATGATCTCTTCAACCAGTTTGGGGTGCGACTCATAGAAAGATCGCTTCTCCCGTATTGGTTTTAAAGCTTCTGCAAGGTTTTTTGCCATGATTTTTTTACAGTCAACGCAGCCGATTTTAGCCGTCCGGCATTGATGATTGATCTCTTCCACCGTGCTGCTGTTTGAATAGAGTTTATGAAAATCAAAGACATTGCATACTTCCGGATTACCCGGATCATCTTTTCTGGCTCTTTGCGGATCGGTTATCATCCGACTCACGTTTACGGAGATCTGTTCGGGTGTATCGGACAGGTAAATCGCGTTGTCATAACTTTTGCTCATTTTTCGACGGTCTGTTCCCAGTAATTTGGGGGTTTCCGTCAGGATTGCCTGGGGTTCTGGAAACATATTTCCATACAGATAATTAAAGCGCCTTGCGATCTCACGGGTAATTTCAACATGGGGTACCTGGTCGATGCCGACCGGGACGCCATTGGCTTTATAGATGATGATGTCAGCCGCCTGAAGCACAGGATACCCCAGGAAGCCAAATGTGGAAAGATCTTTGTTGGAAAGCTGGACGATCTGATCTTTATAAGTTGGATTTCGTTCCAGCCAGGAGACGGGTGTAATCATGGAAAGGATCAGGAAAAGTTCAGCATGTTCTTTAATATGGGACTGGACAAAAAGTGTGCTTTTTTCCGGGGAAAGACCTACACTCAGCCAGTCGAGAATCATATTTTTTACGAATCCGGATATTTTATCCGGTTTTTCATAGTCACTGGTAAGGGCATGCCAGTCTGCAATGAAAAAGAAACAATCATATTGTTCCTGAATTTTCACCCAGTTGGCCAATGCACCGTGATAATTTCCAAGATGAAGAGGCCCGGTCGGCCGCATCCCGCTTAATACTCTTTTTGTATCCGTCATTTTTCTGTTTTCTCCCTATGAAAGCTGCTTTTCTGATTTCTCATTCAGAATATCAGATTTTTTAATCAATGATTCGAAGTGCTTTTTTGCAAACGACAGCTCATCTTTTTTGGTTTTGATCTTTCCATTCATTCGTTCGTCCCGGACCGCATCCAGAATTTTGCTGAAAAGAGGTCCCTGAGGAATTCCCATCTGGATCAGGTCTTTTCCTTTGATCAAAATCTGAACCTGCTGAAGATTGGTAAAATAATTTGAAATCGCTTTTTCAACCTGTTTTTGTTTGGTCACAACCATCATATACAGGATCAGTTCTGTTTTAAAAACATTCAACTGCTTAAATATAGTGCTTTTTCTTATCGGTAGTTTTCTCTCAAGGCCATACATACACTTTTCCGCTTCGAATCTTTCCGCGCTGAAAAATTTTAAGTGCCGGGGAGCCAATTCCAGATTTCTGCAAATTTCCTGGGATGTCTCTGCATCACAATGCCGGATCAAGACCAGAAGATAAATGGCCCACTTATTATAGTATTCTTCCAGAAAAAGCAAATCATACCATGTGATTACTTTGTGTGCGGTGTTCAGGAGATCGATTGTTTTTTTATTGATTGTAACCGATGGATGGATAAACTGAAGCAGGTTATAATCGGACAGTCGGATAATTGCCGGTGTTGGATTTTCTTCTTCAAATATTTGTCGCAGCTCCATGAATACGCGCCTGCCGCTTAACTTTTTAAAAAAATCCATTTTAACCGCATTTTTAATCAGACTGGAAGTTAACTTTCCAATGGAAAAACCAAAACGCTGTTCAAATCGAATGGCACGGAATCCTCGGGTAGGGTCTTCAACCAGGCTTAAATTATGAAGAATTCGAATCACTTTTTCCTTGATATCCCGCTGAGCGGAAAAAAAATCAATCAATGTTCCAAAGGCCTTGGGTGATAATTGAATCGCCAGCGTATTGATTGTAAAATCCCTTCGGAAAAGATCCAGTTTAATGGAACTCATCTCAACGGTCGGAAGTGCGGCCGGGCTTTTATAATATTCCATTCGGGCGGAAGCCACATCAATCTTGAATCCATCCGGGAAGATAATCACGGCTGTGCCGAATTTTTGGTGTGAATTTACGCGTGCGCCGGTAATTTCCGCATATTTTTTTGCGAACAAGATTCCATCACCCTCGATGACAATATCAATATCTTCATTTTTTCGATACAGAAACAGATCTCTGACAAAACCGCCAACCACATAGGCACTGAAACCGATTTCCGTTGCGGTTTCTCCGATGGCCTTGAGGATATGGATCAGCTTTTTGGATAACCGTTCCGTCATCAGCCTTCGAACATTCCTTGTTCTGGCGGTGAGTTGCGTTTGAAGGTCTCTGGTTTTTTTCCCATTATTGAGTTGCGCCTGATCAATCAGGATGTTCAACAGGTTTGTTCGTGTGATAACGCCTTTGATCAATCCCTGGTCAATGACCGGCAGGATGCGTTGTTTGTTTCCGATAATTTTTTCCTGGATTTCATTGATATCCGAGTCCGGTGATACCAAAGCCAGTTCCGTACTCATATATTCTTTTACCGGAACATGATTCAGGTTGTGAAAAAGAGCTTTTTCAACAACCTGTCTGGAGATAAAACCAAGCAGAATATCTTTTTCATCCTGCTTCTCCGTTACCAGCAGAGCATTTACATTGTACCGGGTCATCCGGACACCGGCATCATTACACGAGATATCCGGACCGATTGTAATGGCTGGAGATGACATGATTTCTGCGGCAACCTGAAAGGGTTTGATGGTTCGATATAATATTTCAATCAACTGCTGTTCAACCTGGGCAAGGGTTTGATCCCGTATGGTTGCCGATGCTGCGAAACCATGCCCTCCTCCCCCCAGCGGTTTCAGAATCTTTCCGGCATCCACTTCTGAAAGCCTGCTTCGGGCGACAACATATATTTTATTCCCCATCCGGGAGATTGCAAATAGAACATTCAGGCTTTCGACCTTCATCATTTTTTGAACGATGATGGCAAAATCAGGTATATATCCTTCGGATGATACATTCGTAACCGTAACATTCACTCCGTTGATGTTATAGCGGGTTGCAGACTGGAGCATATCACTGAGTACTTTTACCTGTTGTGGATTGATCTCTTTTGCAATCAAGTCGGAAATGATATTCAGATTGGCCCCTTTGGACAAAAGAAAAGCTGCTGACATCAGGTCCTGCTCCGTGGTTGACGAGAAGGTGAAAGAGCCGGTATCTTCGTAAATACCCAGGCACATGATGGTTGCCTCATCCGGTGTTAATTCGATCTGTCTTTCCTGGATTAACTGAGCAAGAATGGTGGTTGTCGCACCGGTTTCTTTATAAAAATCCACATTGGCCTTGATATCTTCCGGCCCGCGGGGATGATGATCATAAATATGGATATCGATTTCCGGTAAAGATAAAAGAGGAGAAAGATGTCCGATTCGGTCTTCCCGTCTTGTATCGACAAGAACGAGACATTGGATGTCGGGCAGGTGGATGTTGTTGATATCCGTCATGTTGAAAAGATAGGCCATGGAGTCTATAAAAAAATTCCGGAGATTTTTTTCATATGATCCCGGGAATGCAACCAGGGCACCGGGATATAATTTTTGAGCGGCAAGCATGGACGCAATACCATCAAAATCAGCGTTCATGTGAGTGGTAATCACCGTCAGATTTTTTTTTCTCTCATCTTTCATACATATCAACCGGTACCAGACAGAATGTTATCGATACCATTAAAAAAATATTTGATTGCTGCACAGAATTATTCTATTAGGTCGTGATACACCGTTAGAAGCGGTTTATCAAGTTCAACCACAAAGAATCGTCATGAATTCGAGATCAAATCTGTTAAACCAGTTGTTGTTTTGATCAGACTATGATAGCAGGGGGGTTTGGATACGCTGGGTTTCATGATTTTTATCTATTCCTTGAGGGTTTTTCTCACACCATACGATTAATTTAACGGTAATGGAAAAATCAGAAGAATCATCATCGAAATATGAAAAGTAAATTCAAGCCGGTATTTAATTTTATTTTTGGTCCGGTCCTGTCAAGGCGGTTAGGGGTATCCCTGGGTGTGGATCTGATGCCCCATAAAACATGCTCTTTGGATTGTGTTTACTGTGAGTGTGGAAAGACAACACATTTAACGATCAGACGGAAAGAATACACCCCTCTCGATCAGATCCGGAAGGAACTGGATTTATTTTTATCCTCTCATCCGCATCTTGATTCTATTACTTTTTCAGGGTCTGGTGAACCAACGCTTCATCTTGGCATTGGCGAAATTATAAAATATTTAAAAACAGACTATCCGGAATATTCCCTATCGGTCTTGACCAATGGGACACTTTTTCACTCTTCGGAGGTCAGAGACGCTGTTGCACAGGCAGACCGGATCATCGCATCTTTTGATGCGGCTTCCGATTCAGTATTTCGGGCCATTAACCGTCCCCATCCATTCCTTGATTTACATGAAATGGTTGAGGGCCTGGCAGCCCTGAAAAAGGAATGCTCCAATCAGTTATGGATGGAAATTTTTATCGTTCCAGGTCATAATGATGATGATCGTGAACTCAAGCGGATTCAAGAGGTAATGGATATCATTAAGCCCCATCAGATTCATATCAACTCATTGGACCGGCCGGGAACAGAAGCGTGGGTGCAACCCATGACACAGGAAGTATTCAAAAGAATACAGGCCTGTATGCACAATGTCCGTGTGGTTGATGATGCAAAACATGCTACTCTGACGGATGGGTTTACAGGAGATTTGAAAGATATAATATTATCCACTTTGCAAAGACGGCCATGCACGGCAGCGGATATTTCGAAAATTACAGGTGCTGATGTGAATAATATCAATCAACATCTTGACATTTTGTTGAAAAATGGAGAAGTTGTTAAAAAGAAAATGCCACGAGGTACTTTTTTTTCAAGGGTATGATCTGGATATAAGAAACTGACAGGGTCTTCATTGCTTGCAAAAGGGGGCGGGTATGCCAGTATATAAGTGGGAAGGGAAAAACAGAAAACATGAAGTCCAGAAAGGTGAACTGGAAGCTTCGAATGAAGAAGCTGTGCGTGCGCACCTCCAGAGAATTCGAATCACACCTTTAAAAATCAAAGTCAAGCCAAAGGATCTTTTTGAAAATGTTCAATTTCTTCAGCCCAAGGTGCAACAGCAAGACATCATTATTTTCTCAAGACAGTTCTCGACGATGATTGATGCCGGTCTTCCCATTATTCAGTGTCTGGATATCCTTCATACGCAGCAAGAGAATGTCACGTTTAAAAAAATGTTGAAATCGTTAAAGGAATCCGTAGAAGGTGGAAATACGCTTGCAGAATCGCTGAAAAAATATCCCAAGGAATTTGATTCCCTGTATGTGAACATGGTTGCAGCCGGAGAAGCGGGTGGTATTTTAGATGTTATCCTCAGAAGATTGTCCGGTTATCTTGAAAAAGCCGCCAAACTCAAAAGCCAGATTAAAAGTGCAATGATGTACCCACTCATTACACTGGCGATTGCGGGTATTGTCGTGGTTGTTATTCTTGTTTTTGTTATCCCGGTTTTCCAGGAGATGTTTGCAGATTTCGGTAAAGAACTGCCTGTGCCCACCCAGATTGTCGTCAATGCCAGCGAGATGGTAAAAAGCAAAATTCATTACATGATTGTAGCGTTTATTCTTTTTATTATGGCCTATAAAAGGTTTTATCGCACACCAAAGGGCCACGAGTTCATGGATGACCTTTTTCTAAAACTGCCGATTGTCGGGGTTCTGATCCGAAAGGTTGCCGTATCCAAGTTTACCCGAACCATGGGTACCATGATGGCCAGCGGGGTAGCCATTCTGGACGCCCTTGACATTGTCGCCAAGACAGCCGGTAACAAAACCATTGAAAAAGCCATCTATAATGTCCGGAGTGGTATTTCGGAAGGAAGAACCATGGCCGATCCCCTTGTTGAAAGTGGTGTATTCCCTTCCATGGTTTGTTCCATGATTGCTGTTGGTGAATCAACAGGTGCGCTGGATGCAATGCTCGAAAAAATAGCTGATTTTTATGAAGAAGAAGTTGATACCGCAGTGGAAAACCTGACATCTGCCATCGAACCTTTGATGATGGTTTTCATGGGCGGTCTGATCGGCGGACTTGTTGTATCCATGTATCTTCCGGTTTTTCAAATGGCAGGCGCCATCGGCGGATAAGCAGAGCTTACAATAAAAGATTTTTACTAAGCAGTTGTTGCAATTCAGGGTCATGGTCCCATCAGCGCCACAGTTTCAGGACGACTATTCCAGAAAAATGAAAGGGCTCATTTTTTTTCGAGCCCTTTTTGCTTTGCTGCTGCTGGGTTCTTTGCTTATTTTTGGATCACAACATTTTGATTCCACACCGGTTCCCTCCTTTTTGATTATCCTTGGACTCTGTATTGCCATGCTGGTACAGTCCGCTATCTATTTCCTGATTTATCGAAGGACTCCCCACGCAGTCTGGTTTGCATATCTTCAGTTGATCATCGACTCTTTCATGATCTCCTTGATTGTTTTTGTTACCGGCAGTTTTATCAGTTTTTTCGCCTTCCTTTACCTGATTGTGATCATATGCTCCAGTATGTTTTTGTTTAAAAAAGGCAGCATCATCATTTCGATAATCTGCAGCCTGCAATATGGTTTTATGATTATACTGGAATTTCGAGGCTTCCTGCCCCCGATCAATATTGAATCCGGTTTTTTGGCTTCCGATTTTGAGATCACCCAGATCCTGTTTAAGATTTTTTCAACCATAATCGCTTGCTTTGCGGTTGCATTTTTAAGCAGTGTCCTTGCTGAACAGGAAAAAAAGACAAAAAAAGAACTTATGGATCTTGAAGAGCATGTAAAACGGGTTGAAAAAACTGCAGCAATTGGTGAAATGGCTGCCGGCCTTGCTCATGAGATAAGAAACCCTTTGGCCTCTCTTTCCGGTTCCATTCAGATGCTGAAGGAAGAGATTCGCTATGACCCACAGCATGAAAAACTGATGCAGATTGTTTTAAGAGAGGCAGACCGGCTCAGCAGGCTGGTGAGTGATTTCCTGCTGTTTGCCCGGCCGACAGTCGGTAATCCGGTGCGATTTAATTTGAATAGTCTGTTGTCGGAAACCATAGAGTTATTCAAAAAGGATCGGACATGCAAGGGAATAATTGAGTTTGTTGATGAATTGGATTTCAATCATTACATCGAGATGGATCCGGGACATCTTAAGCAGGTACTCTGGAATCTGTTCCTGAATGCAGCCAATTCCATTGATGAAGAGGGCAAAATTACCATCCGGCTATACCCGGTAAAAAAAACGCATGTCTGCATCGAAGTAAAAGACACAGGGTGTGGAATGTCTGAGGAAACCCTGAAATCCATTTTTGATCCATTTTTTACAACGCGTTCAGAGGGAACCGGCCTGGGTCTCTCGATTGTTCAACGAATCCTCTCCGTATATGATTGCCGGCTTGATGTGGAAAGCAAGATCGGTCATGGAACCCTATTTACATTAAAAATAAAGCAGGTTGCACCTCTCCAGTAGCGAACTAACTTAATCTTGACACCTCCAGGTAAATAGGGTAGCTAAACCAGATTGGTTCGGTTTTGGTTCCCCGGAGGGTAATCAGGCATTATTAATTGAAATCATTATTTTTTTGCTAAATTTTTATGCGTCCGCCACCCTGCTCCAATCCTCAGGCCAGCGGTTTTTTAAACAGATTTTTAACAAATGGTAATTCATGGAAAAGCCAAATGATATAATTGAGCAGAGAAGAGAAAAAAATGCCGCGCTTCGGAAAGAGGGCGCTGTTTTATTTCCAAATGATTTTAGGGTGTTGTATACA
>CAMBQS010000015.1 GCA_945870015.1 Desulfocicer vacuolatum DSM 3385 | reverse complement strand
AGAAAGACCTTGTCAATAATCCCTGCAATCAGGGCAGAATGAATGATTCTGCTGCCGCCTTCAATCAGCAGGCTGGTGATACCCATCTGTCCGAGAACCGGCATCAGAGAGCAGAGATCGATTTTTTGATTTGTTTCATCCGCCTGGATAATTTTCACTCCTTTTTTCATGAGTGCTTTTTTTTGGTGATCCAATGCGGATTTCCCGCAGACAATGATGGTATCTGCCTCGGAATTCAGTTTCAGTATACGGGCGTTTTCAGGAATGGAAAGCCGGGTGTCCAGAACAATTCTTCTCGGGTCCTTGCCCTTCTGATCCGGAAGACGGGTGGTCAGGCTGGGATCATCGGTCCGTATGGTTCCAATGCCCACCATAATCGCATCCACCTCATGGCGTATCTGATGAACAAAAAGACGCGCAGCCTCGCCGGTTACCCATTTTGAATCCCCGGTTCGGGTGGCGATTTGTCCATCCAGGGTGGAAGCGGTTTTTAATATGACAAAAGGGAGTTTGGTCTGACTGAATTTGATGAAGATTTCATTCAGCTTTCGGGCCTGTTTTTCACATACATCCCGGGTAACCTGAATTCCGGCATTTCTCAGACAGTCAATCCCTCCGCCGGTGACATCCGGGTTTGGATCGGTCATGGCGATGACGGTTCGGGCGATTCCGGCCTGGATAATTTTTTTGGTGCAAGGGGGTGTTCTTCCGGTGTGATTGCAGGGTTCAAGGGTCACATAGAGTGTGGCCCCTTTTGCCGCCTGTCCGGCATCATCAATTGCATTGACTTCTGCATGGGCTTCTCCGGCTTTTGCATGCCAGCCTCTGCCCACGACCTGACCATCTTTTACAACAACCGCTCCAACCATGGGGTTGGGAGAGGTAAAACCGCGCCCTTTCTCAGCCAGGGCCAGGGCCATTTTCATAAAGTAGCGATCTTCCATTTTGAAAAAACAGGCCATGGCATGAGGTTCCGGCCTGATCCTTATTGATTTGACAAAAGGCTTTTCAGTTCTGATACAAAATCATTCACATCCTTGAATTCCCGGTACACGGATGCAAATCGCACATACGCCACATCATCCAATTCATGGAGCTTCTTCATGATCAGGTGACCGATCTGGCTGGAAGGAATTTCTTTTTCTCCGGTTTCACGGAGATCACGCTCCAGATTGTCGATAAACTGTTCGATGACATTCATGCTGATTTTCCGTTTTTCACAGGCTCTCTGCATACCGGTGCGGACTTTATCCTTGTTGAAAACCTCGCGGCGGCCATCCTTTTTTACAATCATGATCGGTATCTCTTCAATGTGCTCATAGGTTGTAAATCGCCTGCTGCAGTCAAGGCACTCCCTTCGCCTGCGAATGACATTCCCGTCCTTGCTTAATCTGGAGTCAATTACCTTGTTGTTGGTTTCACCGCAGAATGGACATTTCATGAATTCCTCCCTTACATGCTGGTAGCATCAATCCGTATCAAGTTTAATCAAGTCAACATCTGCATCTTTTAGCATTTGTCTGGACATCGAATCAGCGTATCCTTCCTGGTAAAAAATATTTTTTATTCCCGAATTTATAATCATTTTCGCACATATGGAGCAAGGCTGATTGGTACAATAGAGGGTAGCGCCTTTAATGGAGACGCCGTGAAACGCAGCCTGGATTATGGCATTCTGTTCCGCGTGGATTCCTCTGCACAATTCATGCTTTTCTCCGGAAGGCACGTTGAGCTGGTCGCGCAGGCAACCCACTTCGCTGCAGTGTGTAATTCCACTGGGAGCCCCATTGTAACCGGTTGCAAGGATTCTTTTATCTTTTACAATTACCGCACCAACCGAACGTCTGATGCAGGTGGATCGTTTTGAAACAAGAATGGTTATCGCCATAAAATAGGAATCCCAGTCCGGGCGTTCTTTTATTTCCATCATAGAGTCATCAGACCTCCATACCAGTATATATGGGAAATGTGTCGCATAGTTCCTGAACCTTGTTTCTTGTTTTCCGGATGATGGTTTCATCCCCGATATTTTTTAACACATCAACAATCAGCCGGGAAACCATTTTCATTTCCTGGGTTCCCATTCCCCGGGAGGTCAGAACCGGTGTCCCAAGACGGATTCCGCTGGTGATGAATGGTTTTTGAGGGTCAAACGGAATTGCATTTTTATTGGCTGTAATGCCGGCTTTTCCCAGTGCCTGTTCCGCATCTTTGCCTGTAATGCCCAGACTGGTTAAATCCGCCAGCATGAGATGATTGTCCGTCCCCCCGGATACAAGGTTTACACCCAGGGACATCAACTCTTCGGACAGCGTTTTTGCATTCTCAACGATGGATCGCTGATAGGCGGCAAATTCTTCCGTCATGGCTTCTTTTAATGCAACAGCTTTTGCTGCAATGGTGTGCATCAGAGGGCCGCCTTGAATGCCGGGAAAGATTTCCTTGTTTAATTGTGAACGGAATTCCTCTTTTGCCAGAATCATTCCGCCTCTTGGGCCGCGTAGTGTTTTATGGGTTGTCGTGGTCACAACGTGGGCATAAGGCACAGGAGAGGGATGCACGCCTCCGGCTACAAGACCCGCAATATGGGCCATGTCTACCATAAAATAGGCGTTTATGGAAGCAGCCGCATCTGAGAAAGCCTGAAAGTCAATTATCCGTGAATACGCGCTCGCTCCGGCAACAATGAGTTTGGGGCGATGTTTTTTTGCAAGAACCGTCATTTTGTCATAATCAATAATACCGTTATCCTGTCTTACCCCGTAGTGGATAAAATTAAAAAGTTTGCCGGAAAAGCTGACCGGACTTCCATGGGTGAGATGCCCTCCATGTGCCAGATCCATTCCAAGAACCGTATCTCCGGGTTGAAGCAGTGCAAAGTAGACCGCCATGTTCGCCTGTGAACCGGAATGGGGTTGAACATTGGCGTATTCTGCATGAAACAGCTCCTGTGCCCGTTGAATGGCCAGCTTTTCTGCTGTGTCGACGTGTTCACATCCGCCGTAATATCTTTTATCCGGATATCCTTCCGCATATTTATTGGTTAATACACTTCCCTGTGCTTCAAGAACTGCCGGGCTGACAATGTTTTCAGAAGCAATCAACTCCAGGTTGTTTTGCTGCCGGTTGAGTTCATCAGCGATTGCAGCGGCTATATCCGGGTCTGTCTGTCGTAACGTATGTAAATTCAACTTTCGTATCCTTATTCTAATTTTTTCAGAATGGGCAAGGCCCTTTTTAGTAAGGTTCCGGAAGAAAAAGAACCGGAACCGTTGTTTTTTAAATTACATCAAATTGGTCAAGCCGAGCTTGATGTCTTCCTCCTGCAAAAGGTGTTTCAAGCCATGTTTTTACAAGTTCGACGGCAAGGGTTTCTCCGATCAGCCGGCCACCCAAAACCAGAATATTGGAGTCATTGTGTTCCCGGCTCATTTTTGCAGAAAACAGATCATTGCAGAGAGCGGCGCGCACATGGGGAAACCGGTTGGCAACCATGGACATGCCCAGTCCTGTTCCGCATAGCAGGACGCCACGTTTGAACTCGCCGACTGAAACAGCTTTGGCAACCTTAATCCCGTATTCCGGATAATTCACGGAACTCAGGCCGAAGGTCCCGGCATCCTGAATTTCAATACCTTGTTCAGCAATAAATTTTTTCAGGATTTCCTTTAATGGAAAAGCAGCGTGATCGCTGCCAATGATAATTGGCGTTTTGTTTTCAATCATGTTTCCTCACCCGTCAAACCAGATTCAATATCAGACGATTCTTGGATCGATTTGAAAAAAATGACATCCTTACAGAAATATATGATCTTATGAATCGCCTTTTCTGTTCTGGAGATCATGAATAAATATACAGTTGACTACTCGCAATAATAAAAATGAAAGGTTTGATCAAGAGGCATTTTCATACATATGAATTTATTTTTACTCAAAAATCGGTTTATGGCTGAACTTTCCACTGAGGTTATCGGTTTGATAAACAGAACTCCATGGAATCGATTCTTATGTTGTGTTCCGGATTGAAATGTGTTATATTATTACAGTATTTAAAAAATCCTCACCTTATTTATCACCCGGGAAAATTGATCCTATTACAATCCATGCGAGAAATGCCAGGTGCAGAAGAATCGGTTTTTTTTCAGTACAGGTACCTCTTATCATGACCCGGTAATTTCATTTCATATCAGGAGGCTGATCATGATCAATCCAAATGGAAGGCGTTCCGGGAATGAACGCCGGACAGGCAGTGATAGACGCTTGACATCTATTGTGAATCTTACTAATACTTGTTTTCTTGAGCGTAGAAATTTTTATGATCGAAGGTCGTTGTTGAACCGGCGAAAGGGGTTTGTGCCGGTGAATCAGTGGTGCAGTGTATTCCTGGGGGTGGAGATTGAGGATACTATACCGGATTAGATATCGTTGCATCTCAATCTGCGTAATCGATTCCATATCTGAAATGAGCCTTTTTTGAAAGCAAGGATGAATGATTAAAAAAATAATCTCCGGAGGACAAACCGGTGCGGATCAAGCTGCTCTGGATATCGCTATGAAGCTTGATATTCTATATGGGGGATGGGTACCTAAAGGACGATTGACCGAAGATGGACCATTACCGGAAAAATATCATCTGCAGGAGATGGATTCATCCGGCTATCCGGAACGGACAGAGCAGAATGTGATTGATTCGGATGGAACCCTGATTTTTTCACATGGAGAATTGAGCGGCGGGTCCCGTCTTACCCGGGAGCTTGCCGGAAAACACGGACGACCCTGTTTGCACATCAATTTGAATACAATTAACGCCTTTCATGCTGCACAAAAAATCAAATCATGGACGATTGAAAACCATATTGAAATATTAAATGTCGCAGGGCCAAGAGCAAGCAATGATCCTGGCATTTATGAATCGGTGGCCAATATTCTGGAAGCCTTTTTTTATCTGGATATGATGGGAGCTGTGCCTCTTGAGAGAGAAGGGAATGATGGATATCAAAACGGAAATCAAAATTTCCGGAATTATCCCAGTACCATTGAAGAAGCGGTGAATCAGCTTTCCAGAAATATGGCGTTGAAAGACAAAGTAACTGTGGCCAACATGACGGAAAGGGAAATGGAGGCTTTATACCCTCGGCTGGAAAAGTATATTCGGGTGAATTTTGGACTGATGTCCGGAAATGATGATCTGATGAGATCGTGCATGGCGGACCTCCATATAAAAAATCCGGATTATCGGGATGCCGTTGAGGTGATTCTGAAGTCGTTCTGGAAAACGCTGCGGAATACCCATCGGTTGAAAATTGTGAAATAAAAAATTACAGAGCCAATTTTATATTCAAAGATCGGGTTCAGTTGTCCTGGATATGTTTTATGATATGTCCAAGTTCAGGGAAAATAAGGGCTTTACAGGCAAGTTTGCATGCCTGAATACTTCCCGGTATGCAAAAAACAGCGGTATTATGAATAATTCCGGCAGTCGCCCGCGATAGAATGGCTGCGGAATCGATTTCCTCAAAACTCAATTGCGCAAAGATCACCCCAAAGGCGGTGAGTTCTTTCTGAAATAATGGCCTGACTGCTTCAATGGTAACATCTTTTTTGCTGATTCCTGTTCCACCGGTCAGTATAATGACATGGGGAGAGAGATGGGTCAGTATATCGGTCACCTCATCTGATATTCGATCAATTTGGTCTGGAATAACCTTGTGGCATACAACCTGATGCCTTTCTTTCAAGGCTCTTGCTTGAATCCATTTGCCGCTTTTGTCATCCCGCAGGCTCCTGGTTGAGGAGATGGAAATAATTCCGATATTCAGTTTTTCGGGGGCGTTTTTTTTATGTTCATCTGTTCCCATGAGATTCTCCCTGTTCAATCACGACCAGATCCGCAGCATCATTTTCAACCAGAAGAACATTCACCCTTTCCGGCCGGTTTGTTTTGACAAATTTACCCACATAGTCCGCCTGGATCGGTAATTCCCGGAACCCCCTGTCCACAAGCACTGCAAGTTCAATTCGATCCGGCCTGCCAAAATCAATAACCGCATCCATTGCTGAGCGGATGGTTCGCCCTGTAAACAGAACATCATCAACAATAACGATTTTTTTCCGGTCAATTGAAAATGGAATATCCGTTGCCTTTACAACCGGATTTGCGCCGATCATCGTCCAGTCATCCCGGTACAGGGTGATATCCATGTCGCCGGTCGGCACTTTTGAGCCCTCTGCCTTTAAAATAGCCGCCTGAATCCGTTTGGCCAGAAATACCCCACGGGTCTGGATCCCGAGTAAAGCCAGATTTTCCGTTCCTTTATGGGTTTCAAGTATTTCATATGCCATTCGGGTAATAATGCGATCAATATCGCCAGCATCTAAAATCGTGAGATGGTTTCCCATTTTTTTCCCCATTCTATTAAAGCAAACATTTTCTTGTCTCTGCCGATTCTTTTCTATACCATGAATATATTTGAATTGACACACAAAAGTATTGATCGTAAATACGATTGGAAATTCCGGTTTTTTTAACATTTCACGTAAAGAATGGTTGTTTCCTGTATGAAATATGACTGCACGGGCGTGATTCTGGCAGGAGGGCTCAGCACACGGTTTAATGGAAAAAATAAGGCACTGCTTCAGATTCAGGGAAAAACAATATTACAGTACATTTATGACGTGTATGTAGCCTTATTTGATGAGATCATTCTGGTTACAAACACTCCTGATGAATATCTGGACTGGGATTTTAAAATTGTGACGGATATTTTTTCAGTCAGAAGTTCAATGACAGGGATTCATACCGGTCTTTTTTATGCAGGTCATCCCTATGCATTTGTTTCAGCCTGCGATACTCCATTTATTAAAAAGGAGATCGTGGAAGTGGTTCTGGAAGGGATCCATGGAAATGCGGAATGGATTGTTCCGCAGACAAAATCCGGCCTGGAGCCGATGTGCGCAGTTTATTCAAAGCAATGCCTTCAGAACATGGAAACCTGCATGAATAATGAGAAATTTAAGATTGATAAATGCCTGAGAAAGGTTCCGACAAAAATTATTTCTGAAAAAAAACTGCTTGAAAAAGATCCGGATCTTATTTCATTTGTTAATGTCAACAAACCGGAGGATTTTTGCAAAGCCGAATCGCTGGTTATTATGGGAGGACGTTCATGAAAATGTCGCGGCTGCTGGATCAGATCAAAAAACATCCGGATATTCATAAAGCAGGAATGATTTTATGCCACAATGGCATTGTCCGGGAAACTTCCAGGGATATCCGCATGGTCAGCGGGTTAAAAGTGGAGGTGGATCATGAAAAACTGGAAGCCATTATCCGGGAAAATAAAAAAAGGCCTGGTATCATCGAGATTCTGGTGGAAATTCATGAAGGAGAGGTTCTCTCAATCGGGGATGATGTCATGCTGCTTGCCATTGCCGGTGACATCCGGGACAATGTGATCCCGGCTCTGGAAGATACCCTGAATGCGATCAAGTCAACCGTAACAAAGAAAACAGAGTATTACAGATAAAGAGGCTTGTGATGCCGAAGTTTACGCACCTGGATGACAAAGGCCGCGTTCGAATGGTGGATGTCACGGGAAAAAATTCTACCATAAGAAGTGCAATTGCTCAGGGAATGATTTCCATGAACAAGGACACATTTGAGAAAATTGAAAACAGGGATATGAAAAAAGGAAATGTGCTGGAGACTGCCAGAATTGCAGGTATCATGGCTGCCAAAAAGACAGCAGAACTGATTCCCATGTGTCATCCGTTGAACATTTCTCATGCGCAGGTTGATTTTTTCCCGGATCAAAAGACCTTTTCCATCCGGATTGTTTCAGAGATCCGATTGACCGGGAAAACCGGAGTGGAAATGGAGGCGTTGACGGCTGTTACCGTAGCCGCGCTGACTATCTATGACATGTGCAAATCCCATGACAGGAGCATGAAAATTTCGGATGTTGTTCTTCTGGAAAAGACCGGGGGGAAAAGTGGCATCTACCAGAGAAAGGCTTCAAAATAATAATTTATGCTGATCCATTCCAATGATATTTTCTTCGGGGCGGGTTTATTCCTTTTGGGGGCTTTTTTGGGGTATTTTCTCAGCCGGTTGAGATACCGGTCTGAAATCGATTTCCTGAAAGAAGTACTTCATAAAACAGAAG
Organism: Desulfocicer vacuolatum DSM 3385; assembly: GCA_945870015.1. Taxonomy (GTDB): domain Bacteria; phylum Desulfobacterota; class Desulfobacteria; order Desulfobacterales; family SURF-7; genus QZKS01. The sequence continues at coordinate 12,873 of CAMBQS010000015.1, read as the reverse complement.
AGGATATGAAAGGTCTGCATAATAATTTTTTAGAGATCTCCAATGCAAATACGGCGGCTCAGGAAAAAATACTTATACTGGAAGAAGTCCGGCAAAGCATGACGGATACTTTCCGGGGGATTTCTGCGAATACGATTCAGGAAAATAACCGGTCTTTTCTGGATCTGGCAAAAGCCACCCTTTCCGAATATGTAACAGTCGCACGAACCGATCTGGATTCCCGGAGCAAAACCGTGGGTAGCATGATTCAGCCGGTTCGGGAAGCACTTGACCGGTATGATCAAAAAGTAACTTCCATGGAACGTGAACGGGAAAAAGCCTATGGCGGATTGTATCAACAGATAGAGTCCCTTGCCGCTTCCCAGACGATTCTTCAAAAGGAAACCGGTAAACTTGCAAATTCACTTCGGGTGCCTCATGTCAGAGGAAGATGGGGAGAGCTCACACTGAAGCGAACTGCAGAGCTTTCCGGAATGCAGAACCGGTGTGATTTTTTTGAGCAGCCCTTTTTTCAGGGGGATCAGAACAACCAGCGCCCGGACATGGTGGTTCATCTTCCCGGGAACCGTCAACTGGTCATTGATGCCAAGGTACCACTTTCCGCTTATCTCGATTCCCTTGAGGCGGAAACAGAGCCGGAGCAGGAAATTTTTTTGGAAACCCATGCAAAGCAGGTTCGCGCGCACATCCTTTCTCTTTCCAGGAAAGCCTATTGGGAAAACCTTGAATCCACACCTGAGTTCGTGATTCTGTTTATACCCGGAGAAAATTTTTTCAGTGCGGCATTATCAAAAATACCGGAGTTGATTGAGGAGGGCGTTCAAAAAAATGTTCTGCTTGCGACCCCCACAACGCTTTTGGCTCTTTTAAAGACGGTTGCCTACATCTGGAATCAGGAAACGGCTGCTGAAAATGCCAAGATCATACGTGATCTTGGCCGGGAACTTTATGATCGTCTGGGTTTGATGACAAGCCATCTTGAGCGTCTGGGAAGTGATATTGAACGATGTATTGATGCTTATAACCAGACGGTCGGATCATTCAATAACCGGGTATTGGCATCTGCCCGCAAATTTCCGGAGCTGGGGATTCCCATTAAAAATGGAAAAGAGGAGCTTTCAATCCGGACGATCACAGAGGCGCCGAGGAAAGTTCGAAACACATAGAGCGGCATTTTCAATTTTTTTCCTTATTGGATTGTGGATTGTGTTTCCGGTCCGAGCAGCAATGCGATCCATTTCGTGTCCTCTCTGCTGTCCAGGGCGATTTTTGCTGTAATGGTCAGTGGTACGGAAAGCAGCATTCCAACCGGCCCCAGAACCCAACCCCAGAAGGTGAGGGACAGGAATATAACGAGAGCGGAAAGCCCCAGACCTTTACCCATAAAACGAGGTTCGATAACATTTTCCATGAGGACATTGATCGTAATATACCCTCCTGCAGTCAGTAAAGCCGTGCCGGGCCCTATCTGCATCGCTGCAAGCAGTACCGCAGGTATGGCAGCGATAATGGATCCGATCGCAGGGACATAGTTCAATAAAAATGCAAGCAGTCCCCATAACAGGGAGTAGTCCACGCCCAGCAGGGTTAACCAGATAGTGATACAAGTAGCGGTGCCGAGACTGATCCATGTCTTGATGGCCATATATTGTTTGACCGTATCCAGGAAATTTTCAAAGCCGATGAGGGAGGAATCCGGACCGCCCAGAATTTGTTGGAGTTTTGCCGGAAAGCTGGAAGCTTCCAGTAAAATAAAGATGACGGTCATCAGGATCAGAAATGTATTGGCCAGAACATTTCCCAGCCCGTTGAGAACCGTAGCCGCGAGATTCATGGCCGCGCCCGGATCAAAAATTTCTACAAGAGCCGGCCTGGATATGTCAATTCCTGTTGTATCAAGCCAAGCGATGATTGCAGTGGTCTGAATTTTCAGTTTTGCCTGATAGACCGGAAGATCTTTTGAAAAATCTCTGACCGATGTTCCGACCATGGCGGACATGAGCAGACCAATCAGGAGTACTCCCAGGATGACAATCAGCAGGGATAACCAGGTTGGAGTGCCCTTTTTTTGAAGCCAGAACATGGGAGATGCACTGATGATAGCGATAAAAGCAGCAAGGAGAAATGGAACAAGGATAACTTCTGCTGCCCGTATGCCGGCTACTATTACGATAAATGAAGCAATGGTAACCAGAATCTGGGATGTTTTCATTCCAAAGAGATTCCTTCACAAAACCAGAATCCTGATGAACCGGGGATTTTCAGCTCACGGATTCAGGTAAAAACTGGCTTTATCTTAATGGCATTCCCTTTTCTTGTAAACGAAATCTTCCGGTTATGCAATAAGGAAAACCGTCTGTTTGAATGCCATTTCAATGCACAAACAGACGGTTTGTTTGTCGATTCGTATTTGAAAATCAATCAATATATTATTTGGCTGCGGCAGAAGCGTCCATCGGAGACCCTGGCGGGAAAATCCGAGTGCCGAGTTCTCTATCCAGCAGGAAGATGCCGGATTTGTTTTCAGCGACCATGGAAACCTGGTCAAGAATTCTGGATGCAGTCGCTTCTTCTTCAATCTGCTCTCCTGTAAAAAAAGCAAGTATGGGCTCTGAAGCATAATCTTTTTCATTCCGAGCAACAGTTGTCAGGTCATTGATTTTTTGTGTGATAAATTGTTCATGTTCAAGCGTGTCCTGCCATGCCTCAAGAATGGATTTCCAATCGGTTTTTCCCTGCTTCAGGTCAAGCAAGGTTATCTTTCCCCCCCGATCAAGAATATGATCAAAAAATTTCATGGCATGAATCATCTCTTCATGCGCCTGTGCGCGCATCCAATGGGCCATGCCGTCAAGGCTGATGGAGTGAAAATAGGCTGCCATGGATAGATACAAATAGTAAGATTCAAGCTCATATTTAATCTGTTCGTTCATAACCTTTAAAAGTTTTTTGTTGATCATCATCGTTCTCCTTTGCAGCTTTTGATTTTTTTGGATAAATTCGGATTCCAATCAAAGGTTCAGATTTTTGTGATATTGCTTCAATCCAAAAAATCTTCCTGTATTTCTGAACAATAATCATTTTTTTATATATTGAAACAAAAATCTGGACAAATACAACCTTTTCCATGATAGGATTATAAAATATCAAGCATGTTAAGCATCGAAAAATGATTTTTTGGGAAGCGTATGACTAAATTCGCAACTAACAATGATTCGCCTCTATCTGATCTGGAATTTCCATGCGCAATCCTGGTTGTTGATGACAACACAATCAACCTGGAATTCATGCAGAAGATATTGGAAAAGGAAGGTTTCAATCGAATTTTTATTTGCAGTGACAGCCGATATGTGCTTGATATTTGTAAAAATAATGAAATTGATATGGTTCTGCTTGATCTGAAAATGCCGCATATCAACGGAGAAGTGCTGCTTCCTGAAATCCGGAGCCTGTTTCCGGATATCCATGTGATCGTTGTCACCGCATTAACGGATATTCAAACGGTTATCCAATGCATGAAATCCGGAGCATTTGATTTTGTTGCAAAACCGGTTGAAAGTCAGCTATTGCTCTCCGCCATCAGGAGGGCACAGAGAATCCTTCAGCTTGAAAGGGAAAATCAGACGCTTCGGAAACATACCCCAAGCCTTAAAAATCCCGAGGAGTTTCAGGAGATTATTACCCAAAGCCGGAAGATGATGGATATTTTTATCAGTATTGAATCCATTGCTCCTTCCCCCTGGCCCATACTGGTATCGGGAGAGACCGGAGTGGGAAAGGAGATGATTGTTCATGCCATACACAACATCAGTAAACTTCAAGGTACATTTGTATCGGTCAATGCGGCTGGACTGGATGATCATATGTTTTCCGATACGATTTTCGGACATGTGAAGGGTGCTTTTACCGGGGCGGATAAAGACAAAAAGGGACTCCTGCAAAATGCCTCCGGAGGAACCATTTTTCTGGATGAAATCGGGGATTTGAGTATATCTTCACAGGTAAAGCTCCTTCGCTTGATTCAAGAGGGGGAATACATGCCTCTTGGCGGTGAAAAAGTTCACTATTCCGATGCGCGGATTATCACGGCAACCAATCAGGACTTGTGGAGTTTACAACGATCTGGAAAATTCAGGAAGGATTTGAATTACCGGTTACGAACACACCATATTCATATTCCGCCATTGCGAGAAAGAATGGAAGACCTGCCACTTCTTGTGGAATATTTTGTGGAACAGGCTGCTTTGATTCAGAATAAAGATAAACCCAATATCCCTGAACAACTGCTCAGAAGATTAAATACATATTTTTTCCCAGGCAATATCAGGGAGTTGAGATCCATTATTTTTGATGCGGTAAGCCGTAACCAATCCCCATCCCTCTCTATTAAATTGATTGAACCAAAACTTCAGGATCAGGAGCCGGAGTATTATACAGATAGCCAGAAGAGTATTACCGGCAGTCCGGTTGTTTTTCCGCACACCCTTCCCACGCTTCAACAGATGTCCGAACTGCTGATTCAGGAGGTATTGAAACGAACCGGCAACAACCAGACCAAGGCGGCGGAAATAATCGGCATTTCCCAGTCTGCTTTGAGTCGGCGTCTGCAAAAAATCAAAATCGAATTTTAGTCAGGACAAGCAACCGCAGATTTGAAGTGGGTGTCATATCCTATGACAAAACACATTATTTATGCAAAAATGCATATACGGAAATATATCTTATAAAATTAGATCATTACAATTAGTTTGTCCAATAAACTATGCAGCAGCGCATGGACTGGAAAAACCAATACTATCCATCTGTCGATGATTTCATGATAACCTACTGTCAATAATGCCATATTATAAATAGCCGATACTGGCACATTTCTTGATAAATCCATGTACGAATAGGCGGGTTCTGTTTTTTTATCATTTATATCAAAAGGAACCGGGTTCGATATGAGTAATGCTTTCGATTTTAATCGTTTTTATTGAGGGAATCTATTTATAAAGACCGGTGTGATCAGTCAGTTATGGTGCATAACATGAGAAAAGGTAAAATTTTAATAGATCAGCTATTCGGAGATGATCCGAAAGAAACCGAATGCAGCAATATCAACGCAACCTATCAACCCATTGTGAATTTGAGTTCAGGGGAAACCATAGGCTGGGAAGCGTTTACACGAATCAATGACGACAATTGTTTCCGGTTTCTCTACAATATCCCTTCTCATACGGAAGCAACCCCATTCAGTACAATTATCGATAAAAATTGTTTTGAAAATGCAATTCAAAAACTGGGCAGGATTCATTCAAAGCATAAAGTATTTTTAAATATTCAGCCTCAGAGTTTTCAGACCAGTGCCTTTGATTTCCAGAATATTTCAGATTTTTTAGAGAAATATGGGATTAAGCCCTTCCAGGTTGTATTTGAGCTCAGCAGCCGCAATTCTTTTCAGAACGATTTATCTTTTTGGAATCAAATCGATAAATTGAAAAATTTCGGAATCCAATTCGCACTGGATGATGTGGGTTCCGGACAGTCTGACTTTCGATGGATAGCGGATTTAAAACCGCAATATATCAAACTGGATCGTCAATTTTACCAGAATGCGTTATCTGAAACAATCATGAAGGCATTGCTGGAATCGCTAGTAACATTTTGCAAGCAAACAAATATTTGTATGATCGCAGAACGGCTTGAGAATTTAACAGAGATTGAGCTTTTGGTTGATATGGGAATTCAGTATGGCCAGGGATATTATCTTGCAAGGCCGAACTTCCCCAAAAAGCAGGCAATCTCAGGATATGCGATCGATATTGTCAAGCCACCCAACCGGGCAAAAAAATGCCAACTGATGAAATGCAATCTTCCCATTGAGAAGTACTTGCGGCAGGTGCCGATTATTCAGCGAAAAACAACGGTGTTGGAGTTGAAAAAAATCGTTTCTCTGCAAACCCATATCACGGCGATCGTCATGGATAACGATAAGGTTGTCGGAGTTCTGGAAAATCAGCATGTGTATCAGATACTTTGCCGGCACAAAGAAGGTACGGGATTGACTACCATTGATCTAGCGAAATTCATGGAACAGAATTTTTTTGTTGCGGAGAGTGAAATGTCCGCAGTCGATGTCGTGAAAATGATTGCCAAACAAAATATGGGTTTGATGAATCCTCCTATTGTAGTGACATCAAACAGTTCACCCATCGGTACGGTTTCGTTTGTTGAACTTCAGGAGGTTTTTATCCGGTATCAAATCGATGAAGCCCGGGATGCGAATCCACTAACCGGGTTACCCGGAAATATGGCCATTCAGCAGGCACTGGATGAATATTATCGAATCGGTCAACCCATCAGCCTGATTTACATCGACCTGGATCACTTTAAGGTATTCAATGATCAGTACGGCTTTAAAAGAGGGGACCAGATGCTCTTGCAGCTTTCTCAGATTCTTTCCTGGGCAATCAAGCGAAAAGGAGGAGAAGGGGATTTTCTGGGACACATTGGAGGGGATGATTTTGTCATCATCACATCTCCGGAAAAAGCAGTTGGAATATGTCAGCTTGTGATCAAATCCTTTTCCCGTTTACGAAATGGTTGTTATGATATAAAGGAAATCAAACAAGGTTATGTAGATAGCCATGACCGAAAAGGTTTGAAAAGGCAAGCGCCGCTGGCAGCAGTCTCCCTTGCCATTGTCGATTGTAACGAGAGAAAAGATATTGCGGAATTGCCGGAACGGGCGGCAAGTATGAAACAGTATGCGAAAACAATCTCCGGCAATTCATATGTTCTCGATCGTCGCAAAACAATTGATCGCAGATTGCAGGAGGGGTAAGTGGCGGCAATATTGCGAAAGGAAGGAGTCTCGCAAGATTTAACATGGAGGTCAAGCGCATTGAGTTACCTGTAAGCCGCTGAAAGCCCGACAACCCGGTAATTAAATTCAAAGGAAAGACTTCGGCTCCATGTTCTGTCAAAGATTGTCTTATACCGGGTTCCATCCTGGGGGCCAATTGGTTTGCCGCAGGTATAGAACCAGTTGATGATAGGACTTCCTGTAAATCCAAGGGCAGCCCAGTATCGGCCGGGAGATAGCGGTATCTTTTTTCCGGGAAAGGAAAAATCAACCCATTGATAGCCTGATGCATTGCGGATCTGATCCGGCGAGATAAAGTCACTGGTCGCAATCAATTGATCCGGCATGCCATTTTTATCCTGATATAATTCGATCCAGATTTGCCCTTCATCACTGAATTTATGCAGAACCAGACCAATTTTTTCGAGCCGGACCGGTTGTTTCAAAATAAAAGTCTGCGCATACTGCTGCCCCTTTGTGGTCACATATTCTGCTGTTTCAGCCAGGAAGTTTTTACGGGCAGTCATAACACCATCCGGGCTTTCCACAGCCGGTTCTCTTACATTCAGAAAATCGATATTTTCCGGAAAGTCAAGATTGCCAAAGAGAAAGGGCTCTGAATAGGTTAGTGTCTGGAGTTCTTTTTGTTTTATCTTTTTGGGTGCCGGCGGCGGAAGTTTGGTTTCAATACGGGAAAAAGAAGCTTCCACTTGTGGACAGAGAAGTAGTTTGCGAGGGCCATAAGCAGTTTTTACAGCATCTATTTTGACCTGATCCACCTGAAAATCAGAATCAATACGTTCCAACAAGGATGGGTGATCATCTGTGCCTTGAAGATGGGTCCATCGCATCAGACCGTCATGTTCTGTTTCCCGGTTATCCACACCGACTTCTACCCGGATAAAACGGTTACTGACAAAAAGTTCTGAACACTGCGGATCAAATGGAATCCATGAAAGATCCGGGAAATAAACTTCAATCCAGGAATGACGTGACTGGGCTGTCTTCATGGTAAGAATCGTATCGCCGGTTTGAATATCATAAGGTTGCTTTAAGGTTATGCCGTTTACAATTCTGACAGGAATTCCTGCTGCCCGCATCAGTGCAGCAGAAAGGTGTGAGTAATTCTGGCAATTCCCCCGGCCTGTTTCATAGGAGTATACAGCATCATATTGATCCGGGTTGACAACAAAGTTCATGTGATCCACTACCCAGGTTAAAATTCTTTGAACAGCGTCAAATTGTGTTTTTGCAGATGCAGTCAATTCAAGAGCTTTCTTCTGAATATTTGGATGAGTGAAATCGACCTGAGGGGTGCTTTTCAGATAATCTTCCAGCGTGTCGGGTATCCCTGATGTGGGAAATGGCGCACTGGTTTCAATCGGTTTCAGGATGACACTGTTCAAGGCAATCAGATTGATTTTTGTTGAAACAAGGGTTTGCGGGGACTCCCATATCACCTCAATCACTTCATTTCCTCTGGGATCAATGAACTGTGAACGGTCATCCGGGGGCGGGGAAAAATCAAGATCAAATTGTTCGATTATCTGTTTATATGTGCAGGAATCAAACGATTTCGGGACTACATAATTCAGGATCAGTTTTTTTGTATTTGGAGAAGGCTGCACCTCATGGGTCATGGTATAGAGGATTTTTGACTTCTGACCACCATTGAGTAAATAATTTTCAGCGAGGCAAGGAAAAGGTACAAAAAGACAAAGGAGAATCAATATGATCGGTCTCATATGGAAAATACTCCTGTACAGAACAAGAATGTTGATGGGAATCATTTTAGCACATGATCATTTATCTGTTGACATAGACGATATGTTGATTTCAACTGCACTTTATCCAGAGTACTCACCGGAACCGCACCCATCAGTGAATTGGTCAGGATCACCTGCTCGGCTTGAAAAAAATCCTGCTGGTAAATCGGTTTTTTCCGGATCTCAAAGCCAATGCTATGTAAGTGCCTGCAAACCATGCTTGCCATGATACCTGGAAGGACAGATATGGATTCGGGGACAGAAGCGATATTCCCTTTTACCAGGATAATATTTGCCGTGTTTGTTTCCGAAGCCGTTTGATCCGGATTCAGGATCAGCGCTTCATCGCCTTTTTTTTCTTTTGCATACTTTCCTGCCAGATAATAATATAGATAATTGATCGTCTTATGATTTGCAAGAGGCGTCTGCCTTGGCTCAGGATAGGTGACCAGATGGATGCCTTTCTCGTTTTTTTCGGAAAGACGATGAACATAAGGTTTTGCAGATACGATCAGATGGGGGCTGCCTTTTGATGTATCCGGGGAGCCCAATGTTGCCATGATTTTAACGGCAGCCGTTTGATCCTGCAGCCTGTTTGAGATTATCACCTGCTGGATAATTTCTTCCCATGTCAGATCCGGAGGATAAGGGTCAATGATCGTCCTCCATGATGCATTGAAGCGATCCAGATGTTCCGGCAGATAGGCAGGGCTGGATTTGTTCACCCGGATGGTCTCGAAAAGTCCGTATCCATATTGCACTCCCAGGTCTGAAACAGATATTTTCGCCTCCTTCCCGGGAATAATTTGGCCGTTCATCCATAAATAATCTGTTTTGGCCGCATATGTACTCTTGTTTTTCAGGACTTCCAGGAGTGTTTTCCCTTTGTGCAGGGTTTCCTGGAATTCTTTTTCCGGATCAGAGTCATAAACAATGCCGCCACCGGCAGAGAACACCAGTCTTCCGTCCTGAATGGTTGCTGTTCGGATTGCGATGGAAAGATCCATGGTTTCATGAAAGCTGATATAGCCGATGGAGCCTGTATAAATATGCCGACGGCATGGTTCCAGCTCGTCGATGATCTCCATGGCTCTGATTTTGGGGCAACCGGTGATCGAACCTCCGGGAAAAGTCGCTTTGATCAGATCAACCGTGCTTTTCCCTGGTGCCAGCTCCCCTTCAACAATGGAAACAAGATGAAAAACATTTTCATAGGCTTCCAATCTTTTATGCTGTGAAACCCTTACCGATCCCCCGACGCAGACCTTCCCGATATCATTGCGAAGCAGATCCACGATCATGGAAAGCTCTGCATCATCTTTTTTGGATTCAGCCAATTGCTTTTCCATCTGTTTATCTTCTTCATGATTTTTTCCCCTTGGACGGGTTCCCTTGATGGGTCGGGTTTCAATTCTGTTCCCGGTTTGCTGAATAAATCGTTCCGGGGAAGTGGAGACAATCTGATGATCGCCGGCCTCAATAAATGAAAAAAAAGGTGCAGGATTGGATTGAAACAGGGATTTAAACAGGCTGAACGCACTTCCGGAAAATTCCATTTCAAATCGCTGGGACATATTCACCTGATAAATATGTCCGGATGCAATATATTCCTGGATCTTGTGAATGGATTCGATATAGTTTTCCGGTGTAAAGTTGGATGTAACTCCTTGTTGGTATCCATGAAATCCAGGATTATCCGCTGGTTTTTTGTTCATCATTGTCTGGAAGAAAAGCAGATCTTCATGCAGTGTTTCTTGTTTGTTTTCAATCCGTTTCGGGATACACAGGGTTGTTTTTTTCGTCTTTATCTCCTGAATCAGGAGGATAGAGGGTGCAAACATGCATATCTGGGGAAGTTTCAGATCATCCACAGAAGTCCGGGGAAGATGTTCCAGATGGTCTTTCAGGTCATAGGCAAGGTATCCAAAAAGACCTGCTTCAACCGGCAACTGCGTAGCTGGTTTCTGTTTATATTTTTCAAGAAAATATTCAAGCGTAAGAAAAGGATCGGCTGAGAATTGAATATTCTGTTGATTTGTTTTGCATACCATCTGCGTTGCATAACCCCGGATTGATAACCATGGCTTTGCCGCCAGAATATGATAATTGGAACAATCAAGATTGCCGCCACTTAACAACACGACTGTTCCCTCAATATCCGCAAACTTTTCTGCGGTTTCCAGAAAAGAGCAGGAGAGGATTATATCCTGTGTGTATACGCCGTTTAATTCAATATTGATTTCCGGGAATCTGTTCATATTTTTTTTCTGTTTTCCGGTTGGGAGTTTTTAATGGGCCGAGCTTCAGGAAATTTTCAATTAAGGTAAATCCATATTCCGTCAAAAAGCTTTCCGGGTGAAATTGAACGCCATGAAGCGGATATTCCGGATGGGAAAGGCCCATAATGACACCATCTTCACTGGTTGCTGTGATTTCGAGGATCGAATCATCAATCTGGGTCATCAGGGAGTGATACCTGGCACATACAAAAGGGGAAGGTATCCCATGAAATATGTGCCGGGCGTCATGATGAATTGTACTGGTTTTCCCGTGTACCGGAAGACCGGCCCTCACGGTTTTTCCTCCAAAGACTTCACCCATACACTGCATGCCAAGGCAAACACCCAGGATGGGTATGCGCTGGAAAAAGGATCGGATCAGAGGCATGGATACTCCTGAACATGCTGGATTTTTCGGACCCGGACTGATCACGATGTAATTCGGAGACAGAATTTCGATATCCTCCAGGAGAACCTGATCACTTCGGTAAATTTTTATATCCATATGATATTGCATAAACATTTGTACAAGGTTAAAGGTGAATGAGTCGTAGTTATCAATCACCACTATTTTTGGGCGCTGGTTTTCAGGCACGATCCGTCTCCATAAAAAGAAAAAACCACCTGACCGGAGTCTGGGTGGCTTTGCCTGTTGCATAACTCGGTAATGTATCGGGTAATCTATGCGATCATATGGGAACAGCAGGGTTGCCCGATAATGATCCTCAATTATCTGAATTGATCGTGAAGGTCAAGAAAATCCCACAATGTCTGTTGCCAAAAACCGGTCAATTGATGTAGCGTTTATATCAGACTCTGTTCTTCTGGTTTGCAGCATCGTGGTTAAAACGTCCAAGGTTTTCGAAATCGAACCTTCAAATGGAAAGGAGAAAATATGAGTGAATTTACATTTCGTGCTCCGGATCTTCATCGTCAAAAAGCCTGGGTTAAAAATCTGGATGACTATAAAGAGATGTATCGGCAATCCATTGATCATCCGGAAAGGTTCTGGGCCGATATGGCCAGAGAGTTTTATTGGGAAAAAGAGTGGGATACCGTTCGGAAGTACAATTATGCACTTTCAAATGGCCCTGTCCATATAAAGTGGTTTATCGGAGGAAAAACAAATATTACATATAACTGTCTGGATCGGCATCTTACAACCAGAAAAGATCAGGTTGCCATCATATGGGAAGGAAATAAGCCCGGAGAGGATTTACAGTTAACCTATGGTGAGCTTCATGAAAAGGTATGCAGGTTTGCCAATGTGTTGAAAGAAAATGGCGTAAAAAAAGGGGATCGGGTGGCGATTTATATGCCGATGATACCGGAACTGGCGATTGCAATGATGTCCGTAGCCCGTATCGGAGCGATCCACAGCATTGTTTTTGGCGGGTTCTCATCGGAAGCCCTGGCGGATCGAATTCTGGACAGTGAGTGCAAGGTGCTCATCACCTCAGATGGTGTTATGCGGGGAGCCAAGGCCGTACCATTAAAATGTAATGCAGACCAGGCTATGGATATTTGTGCCCAAAAAGGGCATAAGGTATCCAGTTGCTTTGTCGTAAACCGCACCGGTTCTGAGATAACAATGAAAAAACCGAGGGATAAATGGTGGCATGAAGAAATGAGCCGTTCCGATTCAAATTGCCCTGTCCTTTGGATGGATGCGGAAGATCCCCTTTTTATTCTTTATACTTCCGGCTCAACCGGAAAACCCAAAGGGGTGCAGCATACGGTTGGTGGGTATATGGTGTATACGGGAACCACCTTTAAATATATTTTTGATTATCATGATGGAGATATCTTCTGGTGTACGGCTGATATCGGTTGGGTTACGGGTCACAGTTATATTGTATATGGCCCTCTTTCTCAGGGAGCCACAACCATTATGTTTGAAGGGGTACCAAACTATCCGGATCCGGGCAGATTCTGGGATGTTGTTGATAAGTGGAAGGTTACTCAATTCTACACCGCACCA
>CAMBQS010000014.1 GCA_945870015.1 Desulfocicer vacuolatum DSM 3385 | reverse complement strand
AAAAAGCCCTTCCTGTTTTTTGATTTGTAATTCAGCAAAACCATATTCCCTTTTATCCGCTCGTTTTACATCCCCCCCCATGGTGTGAATCATGAATTGCATTCCATAACAGATTCCAAGAACCGGGATGTTTAAATCAAATATTTTCTGATCCACCTTTGGGCTGTTTTTTTCATAAATACTGGATGGCCCTCCGGAGAGAATAATACCTTCGGGATTCAGGTTTTTTATATCCTGTATGGAAATAGCAGGGGGAACGATCTGGCAGTATATGCGGCTTTCTCTGACTCTGCGGGCGATGAGTTGATTGAACTGGGAGCCAAAATCAACGATCAGTATCATATTCATCCTTTTAAATTGAAATTTGAAAAGCGAAATACCTTTTCAACAGTAAAAAATCAAGTTGTTTTGTATCCGGAGCGGATGAAACCTGTTGCAGTCTGATCTGCCTTGCTGTATCCGGTTTCTGCATCAAGGCGTTTTGATGTCCACTCAACCGGGTATCAGGAGCCGTTTGTGAACAGGCTTTTAACAATGATGATACAAAAAACGTAAACAAGGAAAAAATTGCTTATTGATAATGAATATGATAGATCCGGCTGGAAATGTCAATTCATCTTGAGAAAGAAAATGATTATACAGATTTACGAGATTCAGGAGCCGCATGAAGCGGAAAAGATGATCCAGGAGGGGGTGGATCATATTGGAAGTGTGATCCTGTCCGAAGAAGAATGGAAAAAGCCGTCGATTTATGATACAGTGCGGATTATTGGTGATTCCCCTTCAAAAAGCAGCTTGATTCCGTTATTCAACAAAAAGGATTCGGTTTTCAGGATGCTTGACTATTATCAGCCGGATATTGTCCATTTCTGTGAAAATCTTTGCAATATCGATATCGCTTCTGATGTGCTTCATGATCTGATCGATCTTCAACAGCAGGTAAGGGAAAGGTTTTCCTATATCAAGATCATGAGATCGATTCCAATCCCCGAGCCTGGGAAAGGGAATGCTTTTTCAATATGGGAGATGGCAAGCCTGTTTGAACCGGTAAGTGATTATTTTTTAACCGATACCCTTCTGGGTGATGTTGCCGGCCATGATGTGGAAGTACAGCCGGTGGAGGGATTTGTCGGTATCACCGGACGAACCTGTGATTGGGAGATCGCAAGGGATCTGGTGAAAAGAAGCAACATACCCGTAATTTTAGCCGGAGGACTCACTCCTGAAAATGTTTTTCAGGGGATCACTCAGATTGCGCCCGCAGGGGTTGATAGTTGTACAGGTACCAATATGAGGGACAGGAGCGGGAAACCAGTTCGTTTCAGAAAAGATCTTGATCGTGTTCGGGAATTCGTCGGTAAAGCACGCAGCCTGGAAAATCAAAAACAGGGAACAAAGAAAAAATAAGGAGGAAGATAACCCAATGTATGAAAGCGGAGACCTTAAAAAGGGATTAAAGGTTGAGATTGATGGCGCCCCGTATGTGATCACTCAGTTTCAATTTGTGAAACCCGGGAAAGGACAGGCATTATACAAGTGCCGCCTGAAAAATATGGTGAATGGTTCACAATTTGACAGAACATTCCGGTCCGGAGAGAAGTTCAATGAGGCCAATCTTGAACAGTTTGAGATGGAATATCTGTATTCGGATGGTGAAGCATATTGTTTCATGAATACATCTACTTATAATCAGGAATTTTTGACGGCAGAGCAGGTGGCGGAAGCCAAGGGTCTGCTGAAGGAAAATACCCTTTGTCAGGTTCTTTTTTTCGACGGAAAGGCCATTGGAATTACCTTGCCGAATTTTATTGATCTGCGGGTTGTCAAGTCAGATCCCTGGGCAAAGGGTGATACTGCTTCGGGAAGCACAAAACCGGCGACTCTGGAGACCGGTTATGTTTTGCAGGTTCCTCCATTTGTGGAAGAGGGGGAAGTCATTCGTATCGATACCCGAACAGGTGAATACAGCGAGCGGGTAAAAGGATAGGGTGGGACTGGCATATCTATGACGGAAGTGATGATAAAATCGATTCTGGTGGTGGATGATGAAGAACTGTTTCTGGAAACCCTGAAGAGCTATTTACAGGAAAAAGGGTTTCAATGCCATACTGCCGAAACTGCATCCGATGCATTGAAACAGATTGAAACCAGGGAAATCCATCTGGTTGTTTCCGATATTTTCATGCCGGAGATGAATGGAATCGAACTCATGAAAAAAGCCCGTGTTGTGGCACCGGAGCTTGAATTCATACTCATGACCGGTTTTACTTCAGAGCTTTCCTACTATGAAATCATCCGGGAAGGGGCATCGGATTATATGACCAAGCCCTTTGACCTGGCGGAACTTTCTGCAAGGATTGAGCGGATTGAACGCGAAAAAAGAATTCTGCAGGAGCTGAAGAATGTCAACCAGCAGTTGAATTCAACCATCAGACATGCAAATGAAATGGCGGAAAAAGCGGAACTGGCTTCGGCTGCAAAAAGCAGTTTTCTTGCAAGCATGAGTCATGAAATCCGGACACCCTTGAATGGAATCATCGGGTTTACAGACATCCTTCTTGAAACAGGCCTGGATGATGAACAACGCAATTACATGCGGACAATCAAGGTGAGCAGCGAGGCTCTTCTGGCCTTGATCAATGACATCCTGGATGCTTCAAAAATCGAAGCCGGCAAGATGACACTGGAAAATATTGATTTTGATCCTGAGGTTTTATGTCATGATGTTTGTGAGCTGGTCAGACCCAGGATTCAGGATAAACCCATTGAAATGTTCTGCAGGGTCGGACCCCGTGTACCTTCCAAGTTAAAAGGAGATCCTTTCCGGTTACGTCAGGTGCTTCTGAATCTGATGGGGAATGCGACCAAGTTTACCAAAACCGGAAAGATTGAACTCTCTCTTGATGTTGAAGAGAGACAGGACGATCAGGTAAAAATCCATGCTGCTGTAAGGGATACAGGCATCGGGATTCCGGAAAATGAGGTGGAGAGGATTTTTGATCCTTTTCAACAGGCCAGAGGCTCGGTGGCTCGAAAGTATGGGGGAACCGGCCTTGGTCTTTCAATTTGCAGAAAGATTGCCGGGTTGATGGGAGGAGAGATTCGGGTTGAAAGCACACCCGGAAAAGGGAGTTGCTTCTATTTTACGGCCTTCATGCAGCCGGCATCAGAGGGTGAAATCCAGAAGACAATTCCGGTAGAACTGGCAGGTAAAAAAGTGCTGCTGGTTGGAACCGGTTTTGAAGATCATGGGATTTTACATCAGGCCCTGACATTACAAAAAATGGTTGTAGAAGCAATTGACCGGATTGACGATGCAATCCCTGCGATTATAAGGGCACACCAGGAAAAGACTTCTTTTGATATCTGTATCATTGATATTGAAAAAGCAGCTTCAGACGGTTTTAATCTGGCCAGAAGGATTCGGCAGGAGACAGGTGCGGTGTCCCAAATGCCGCTGCTTGCTTTATCCATTTCCCTTCCGGGATTTGCCAAGAAATGCGAGGAAGCCGGATTTAACGGTTTTCTTGCAAAACCGATCCGGAGAGAACGGCTGTTCCAGATGACCAGACAGCTTCTTGGCATTGACAAAAGAGGGAATTCATCGGAAATCAGTTCCGAACGGCCCATACTGACTCAATATTCTGTTCGCGAAGATATGAAACGGTCGGTGAACATTCTGGTTGCGGAAGATAATCCCGTGAATCAGCAACTGGTTAAGGTCATGCTGAAAAAAGCCGGGTATTCCAGCCAGGTTGCGGCCAATGGAAAGGAAACTTTTCAAATGTATACGGCTTCACCGGATTCTTTTGATATTATCCTCATGGATATTCAAATGCCGGAGATGGATGGTATCGAGACGGCTATAGCGATTCGGGAGTGGGAGAAGAAAAACAGGACAGGCAATATACCTCCGGTTCCGATTGTTGCGATCACTGCAAACGCAATGAAACAGGACAGGGATCGGTGCTTATCGGCAGGGATGAATGATTATCTGTCAAAGCCGATCAAACGGGAACTGGTTTTTGAGGTGATCGAAAAATGGGTGTTGAGAAGGAGCGGCGTTGATGGTTCATAGCTTTCTGGAGTTCTGGCAGCATCTTCCGGGAAATATCAATCCTGTCATATTTGAAATCGGCGGATTCAAGCTTCAATATTACGGTTTGATGTATGTCGTGGCATTTGCCATTACATATGGAATGGTACTGTATCGAATCAAAATAGAAGACCGTTTTGACATATCCGGTGAACAGGTTGAAAACCTGATGATGAACATGATCTTCGGGCTTCTGATCGGTGCCCGGCTGGGATATGTCCTGTTTTACAACCTTCCATACTATATGAAACACCCGCTTGAGATTATTTTGCCGTTTGATATTTCGGATCATTTCCGATTTACAGGGATTACCGGGATGTCTTATCACGGGGGACTGATCGGGATCATTATCACCGCTTTTCTGTATACCAGACGAAACAAACTGAATTTTTTTGAAATGGCGGATCTGTTTGTCCCTGTAATACCATTGGGATACACATTCGGGAGATTGGGAAATTTCATCAATGGCGAGTTGTACGGACGCATCACAACCGCTCCCATCGGCATGTATTTCCCGAATGCAAATTCGCTGGGGCGGCGTCATCCATCCCAGCTTTATGAAGCTTTTTTTGAAGGGATTTTTCTGTTTGTGTGCCTCTGGATGGTACGCAAACGGATTCAAACCAGAGGCGCCATGATCGCCCTGTATCTGATTGGATATGGCCTGGTTCGTTTTGGGATCGAATTTTTCAGACAGCCGGATGCCCATATCGGGTTTGTTCTTTTTCAGTTATCTGTTGGTCAGATTTTATGCAGCCTGATGATTCTTTCCGGTGTCCTGGTGTTGCTCTATCTGACAGCCATGGAGCGTCGCATGATAAACAAGGTTTAATAACTTGACTATCTTATCAATTTCTATCATAATATCTCCAATATCAAATGTATAGAGTATTCAAACAACGATCCAATTCATATTTTTTCAATTGAACATCAGGCCGTTCAGGCTTGGAATCTTACGAATATGCCTACCTTTCGATACAGGATAGCGGTTCCGGGCGGACGCGTTGTTGAAAAAACAACATTGGCAGAGTCCAGGGATTTGCTGAAAAATCAGTTGCAAAGTGAAGGAAATTTTATCCTTGAGATTCAAAAGGTTTCCGGAAAAAGTTTTCTTTCGCTTCACCCGAGCAAAAGCGGACGGTTTAAACAGAAAGATTTTTTTGCCTTTAATCAGGAGTTTGCTGTCCTGTTACGCTCTGGACTGTCTATTGTCGCAGCACTGGATGCGATTATAGAGCAAAGCGACCCGGATGAACTGATCAAACTGCTGAGGGAAATCCGGGAGGATATTTTTTCAGGTGAATCGCTCTCCGGGGCATTCAATAAATATTCTCATGCATTCACAAACCTTTATATCGCAACCCTTCAGGCAGGAGAAAAGAGCGGGAATATCCCATTATCGATTTCACGATACATCGAGTACATGAAGAAAACATCGGAAGTCCGGCAAAAACTGATAACCGCTTCTGTCTATCCCTTTATTTTAACAGTTGTTTCTGTATTGGTTCTGTTTTTTTTATTGATTTATGTGGTACCGGCGATTTCAGGGACTTTTTTTCAGACCGGGACAAAATTGCCATTCATCACGACGCTGCTCATTGATTTCAGCACAGGAATACGCTCGAATATTTTTTATTTGTTGGCGGGTTTATTGATCCTGACCGCTACGGCCATATATATTAAAAAAACAGATGCAGGGCGGCTGTACCTTGACCAGCTTACACTCTCCTTACCCTTTTTTGGCGAGATGTATCTCTATTATGTAACTGCCAGACTGGCCAGAACCCTCTCTACTGTGCTGGGCGGCGGGGTCACACTTCTGGAGGCAGTCCAGGTATCTTCCGTTGTTTTAACGAACCGTTTTTTGAGGTTGAAATATAATCATGTTCTGAAGTCTCTCAAAGAGGGAGGCAGCTTTTCAGAATCCCTGTCCACAACGCAGGTGTTTCCGAAACTGGCCATTCGTATGATCGGTGCCGGAGAAAGCAGTGGCGCGCTTGAACAGGTTTTGAAGGATATTTCAGAATTTTATGAAGCAGAGGTCGACACCCGGCTTTCTGTGGTCACCGCTGCGATTGAACCGGGTCTGATGGTGCTGATGGGACTGCTCATCGGGTTTATTGTGCTGGCGTTATATCTTCCGATTTTTCAGCTTGCAGGAGCAATCGGTTAGACAGATCAATTCAGGATTTGAATAAAATGACGGTTGTGAATGTTTTCCAGAAAATGAGATTCGGGGACTGGGCGATCCGGTTGGGTTTTATGACCCCCGAACAGTTGGATTTTGTATTGTCCAAAAAGACAATCAGCAAGCAGATGGTAGGTCAGTTGTGCATTGAAGAGGGCTTTATCGACCATGAGCAACTGGCCAAGATCATGGCGGCACAATACTCATTCAAATACGTTGAGCTGAAAAATATTGATGACCCTGAATTGTTGAACCTGATCCATTTTGAATTGATGGCCAAGTATAATTTTGTTCCTTATGAAAAAAAAAAGAATGAGCTGGTGATTGCAGTGGCGGAACCGATGCATGCTTTCCGGGCCATTGATGAACTTGAAATGCTGACGGATCTGAAAATATCCGTAGTCGTTGCCAGTGAAACAAAAGTTTCAGAATTATTGAAGAAAATGGAGTCTTCGCGGAATGTTCTCGACAGTGTTTCCGATAATATGCGGCTTTCGATTGTCCGGGAATCGGACAAGGGAGAAGATATTCTCAGCATTGAGAGGGTGACGGCTGAAGAAAGTCCCATTGTCAAACTGGTCGACTCCACGATCCTGGATGCCATCAACAAAAAAGCAAGCGATATCCATATTGAATCATCGGACAGGGGGGTGATCATCCGGTACAGAATCAACGGGATGCTTCATCAGGCAACTGATCCGATCGATATCCAGTATCAGAGTTCCATTATTTCCCGGATCAAGGTCATGTCGGAACTGGACATATCGGAGAAAAGAATTCCCCAGGACGGCCGGTTCAAACTGAAAGTAAGGGATCGAAATATCGATTTCAGGGTTTCGGTTCTGCCTACGATTTTTGGTGAGGATGCGGTAATCCGGATTCTGGACAGGGAGACGATGGTATCCACAAAAGGGGAGTTCCGGTTGGATTCAATGGAACTTCCCCAGGGTGAGCTTCTCAGAATCCGGAGGATGATTCACGCTCCATATGGGATGTTTCTGATGACCGGACCTACCGGAAGCGGAAAGACAACCACACTGTACCGGGCGATGTCGGAAGTGAACAGCAGAGATGTTAAGATTATTACGATTGAAGATCCGGTTGAATATCAACTGAAAGGAATTACGCAGATACCGGTAAATGAAAAAACCGGTTTGACCTTTGCCCGCGGATTGCGTTCGATCCTGCGTCATGATCCGGATAAAATTCTGGTGGGCGAGATCCGGGATTCAGAGACTGCACAGATTGCACTTCAGTCCGCTCTCACCGGTCATCTTGTTTTTACTACTGTTCACGCCAACAGCTCATTTGAAGTGATCAATCGTTTTATCCATATGGGTATCGAACCGTACAATCTGATGTCGGCCTTGAATTGCATTATCGCTCAGCGTTTGATTCGAACCCTTTGCCATTGTAAAGTTGAGTCCAGGTTATCCAAAGAAGTGATGGCTGCTTCCGGGCTGGACCCGGAAAAATGCAAGGGGCATGTTTTTTATGATGCAAAAGGATGTGGAAGCTGCAAGGGCACAGGTTTTAAAGGAAGAAAAGCAATCATTGAGATGATCGAACTGGATGATGAGATAAAGGAGTTGTTTATCGCACGTTCTTCCATTGCAGAGTTAAAAAGAAAAGCACTGGCTTCCGGTACCACTTTTCTGAGGAAAGCAGCCATACAGGAGGTATTCAATGGGAATACAACTCTTGCGGAAGCCAACAGAGTAACATTCATCGAAACTTTTTCCTGATATGGATTGAGAGATGTTTTTTCGAAAATTTGACAGAATACAGACGGGCATCGAGATCAGTGAGGCCGGTATCACGATCGCTCAGGTGGAAAAGGAAAAAAGCGGATGGCGGCTCTTGTATGGCGGAACTGTTCCATTTCCGGAAGAGGTGATAAACCTGTCCTATAAGGAAAAGAATATTGTTTCCGAAGAGTTGTTCCGTGAAACCATCCGGAAGGCGGTTGCAGAGACCCGGGAACGGGTTTCCTGTATAGGTGTTTCGATTCCAAATGAGATCGTCAAGATTTCAATCCAGAAATTTGAAGAACTGCCTAAATCCAAATCGGAAATTGAAAAGATGATCGCCTGGGAAATGGAAAAAACCCTTCATTTCCCACTGGAAAGTACGAAGATTTCCTATCATATGATTGACAGCCAGGGTGAAAAGGACAGACATCTGATGGTTACGGCAGGGATTCTGGATGTGATTAATGACTATGAAAACAATTTAATCCATGAAAAGCTGTTGCCTAAAGTGATACGGCCAGCCGGAATCAATCAATTTAATTTTTTCCGGAATATGCTTCCGGAGAACGGAGTTATCGCTTTTCTGGGGCTTTATGAGAAGTTTTTCACTTTTTTTGTGTTTGAGAACGGCGGGCTGGTGTTTTATCATGGGGTCAAGAAAGGATTCTCGGATCTTCATTTTTTTCAGGATGTGGATATGACGATGAAACATTATTTTAACATCAGCCCGGAAAGGGAGATCGAGAAATTATATGTCGGCAGCCAGGTGGCATTTCACAAGGAGCTGAAAGATGTATTTCAAACATTGAGTAATATGGATGTGTCCATTATAGAAGAATCGCGTTTGATTAAAACCGGTATGGATCCGGATGATCCGGAAACACGCACCAGGCTTTCATCATTTTCTTCTGCAATTGGTGCAGCGCAAAGTATTTCAACATAAGCAACGGAGAAAGTATTTGAGACAGATTGATATCAACCTTGCAACTCATGAATATCTGGACAGTCGTTTGATAACGGCCCTGATGATTGCAACCGTTTTTTTTATGGTGAGCCTTTCCGGCATAACCCTGTATCAATATGTAAACAATCAGAAACAGATCAGGGAATATGATCTGAAGATCGCCGGAATGAAAACAATGATATCCAGGAAAGCCGGCCGTCAACTAGAAAAAAGGGAAAAACCATTACAGGAAGATATCCGCCGTTTGGAAAAAAAGTTGGGAGAGATGAATCTGTTCATTGCAAGGGATGCTTTCCCCTGGAATCGTTTTCTGGATCAACTGGAAAAAAAAATTCCGGAAGGACTTTATATCGAGTCTTTTTCTCTCTCGGATCATTATGACAAACTGATCATGAAAGGACGGGCAGATGCAGCCCACAAGGTCACTTTTTTTTTCAGACGGCTTGAAGAATGGGATTTAATCAAAACAACCATTATTCAGGATCTGGGTCTGAAACCTGTACTCACTGTTGAATCGGCAGAACCCGTGAAAGAGGGTATCGGGTTCACACTTGAGAGCACAATTTCCATTGAGAAGCTGTTCACCGACGGTGATCCTCCACAATTGGGCCGAATTCTGAAAGGGCTTTCAAAATATTAATGAAAGAGAATGCCATGGACTTTTCCCGTTTCTATAAAATAGCAGCCGCATATAAAATTTATGGATTTTTTTGTATCCTGATTCTTCTGGTAAATCTGATACTGCAGGGTACTGTAATCCGGAATCAGCAGAATAAAATCAGAGAACAAAATATAAATTATTCAGCGTTTCGGGGAGACTGGAGCCGGAAGACGGATGGTCGTCCGGATGCCAGGCATGGGTATGAGAACAGAAAAAAGGCATTGGAGGCTTTCCTGAGTTCACTCCCGGAGATGGCCGATCTGTCTGACAGGGCAACGGAAATCAGTTCATTTTTCAACAAAAACGGGATGACTTCAGGAAAGATTCATTTTACTCCGGACCGGAAAGAGGCGCTTTCCTTATGGAAATATTCAACCTCATTATCCGTCTCCGGCAAATATGAAGGCATGAAGGGCTTGCTGGCAGACATTCACGGATCTCGCAGTTTGTTTTGTATTGAACATTTGTCACTTGAAAAAGGATCAGAAAAGGATCAGGTGGATATGAGATTGAAAATAGCCACCTACTGTCGATAGAAATCCGCTGAAACCCGGAAGGGTGTGGAACCATTTTTCATTCAGGAACAGATTATTCTGCATATGGATAAAAAGCAAAAAATATTGATGGTGCTTTCCGTGCTGTTTATTTTTTCATTGGTTTATCGGATCATGAATCCCTACAAACAGGAAAGGGTTGACCGCTTGACTTATACATCGGGAAAGCCCGGAGTCACCGGTAAGAAGATTCATAAGGACTCTGCAAAACCATCGGATTCGGATCTGTTGCTTGAACTGCTACTGAACCCCGTGTATCAGCAGGCCAGTGTGTTCAGAAATATTTTTGAAAAAAATTCAGCAAGGGTTGACATCTCCCCGATTCCAGCCAAAGCGATTGCTTCCCAAAAAACTCAGGAGGAGATGAATGAGACCGCCAAACAGGAGCAGGAAAACAAACCTGCTAATCAGGGGTTGGAGCAGTTCAGCGCGTTTGGTTTTTATGAAAGCGATGGCCGGAAATATATCTTTCTTGAACGGAGCAAAGACATTTTCATTGTCCGGAAGGGAGATATCATTGATGGGCAGTACCGGGTTGAGGATATTTCAGATAAAGCCTTGACAATCTGGTCTGAGAAAGAAGGTCAGTCTGTCACAATTGATATCAGTGATCTTTTACCATAGAATTTTAGGTGGGATTATGAATTGTACCATAGTGAAAATAAGAGCTCGCAATTATTTATACCTGGTGGTTTTCCTGGTCACCTGTTTATATGGATGCAACAGCAGGACATTCAATCCGGATGAAGGTTCCCGGTTGGCCAATCAGGGAGACTGGGACCAGAGTGTCCAATATTATCAGAGCCAACTTGAAGAAGATCCGGACAATGTTGACTTGAGGATGAAGCTTACTAGAGCCAGGATTGAGGCTTCGAATATGCATATGGCCAGGGGAGAATCATTTCTGAAAGAAAACCGGTTCGATGAAGCGATTGTTGAACTGCAGCTCAGCATTGCTTTCAACCCGTCCGGCAATAAAGCCGGCAATATCATAGAAAAGGCCAGAAAACAGAAGGAAGCGGAGCATCTTGTCACCCGTGGAGAGAATTTTATGAAGTCACAGAAGTATTTTCAGGCACGGGAAGCTTTTTTAAAAGCGCTGGATCTAAATCCTTCCAGCAAAAGAGCCCTGGAAGCGATGGAATTATTTAAAAAGGAAAGCCCTGATCTCCAGGATAAAGGAAAGCAGAAAGAGAAATTTCACATCTTGCATCAATCCCGGAAACCGGTTTCATTCAAATTCAAGAAAACATCAATCATCAACGTATTTGAGGTATTATCAAGGCTGTCCGGGATCAATTTTATTTTTGATAAAGATGTGAATGATACCAAGGTAACCCTTTTCATGACAGATGTATCCTATTCGGATTTTATCGAGGCATTGCTGGATTCCAATCAATTATCAGGGAAAATGGTAGATGAGAATACCATACTGGTTTATCCCAATACACCGCCAAAAGTGAAAGAATATGAAGATCTTAAAATCAGAACTTTTTATCTCTCCCATCTGGAGGCGAAAAAAGCAGTAGGGCTCCTGGGAAAGATACTGAGGGGCAGGGATGTGACTGCAAATGAGAAATTGAATGCAGTGGTTGTCCGCGGACCCGAAGAACTGTTGGAAATCGCTTCCAGGGTGATTGAGGCCAATGACAGGCCCAGCTCAGAGGTTCTGCTAAATGTTGAAATTCTGGAAGCCACCCAATCCAAAGAAAAACAGCTAGGGATTGAAGTCAATCCCGGCTCCATCACTTTCGGGGTTGGAGAAGCCGCAGAAACCATCCAATCGGATTCAACATTTGCCGGGATTGCTTCCGGTTTTGCCTTGGGAGAGATTTCAAGAAAAGAGATGATGCTATCCATTCCAACGGCAATCCTGCATCTGTTAAAAAAAGATGGGGATACCCGAACCCTTGCCAATCCGCAGGTCCGGGTAAGGAATAATGAAAAGTCAAGCATCCATATCGGTGAAAGAGTACCCCTCCGCTCCAACAGGCGCGTTGATACAACCGGAAATGTCACCTATGATTTTCAATACCAGGATGTTGGTGTGAAGCTGGAAGCCAATCCAATAATCAATTTTCATGGGGAGATTGTTCTGGATCTGACGCTTGAGATCAGTGTTCTGGGTCAGAATGTAGGCACACCCGAAGATCCGGAGTATTCAATCAACACCCGGAAAGCAAAAAGTGTTTTAACGGTTCGGGACGGAGAACCCATCATCATCGGAGGGCTGATCCGGGATGAAGACAGGGAATCTGTTCAAAAGATACCATATCTTGGAGAGATTCCTGTTGTCGGCCGGTTGTTTACCAGCACAGACAGGGACAGTGAAAAAACAGATATCCTGATGTCCATAACGCCATATGTGATCAATCAGCAGGAGATCCCCGGAAAAAATGTAACTCAGATATGGTCCGGCAAGGAGGATCATTTTTCAACATCTGAACCGTATGAGAGCTATCAGAAAGGCATGGATGTATTTTTAACAGAACCCCGGGTTGAAATCCCATCCCAACCGGTGATGGGTGAAAATGATGAGCAGATGCCTGAAGTTGTTTTACCGGATAAAGGCGTATCACAAACCGTTCCGGCAGAAGAACCGATCTTGACGGAAGAGCCGGTTTTGAAAAGTGTTGAAAGGGGAATGCTTGAAAAAAAAGCAGATGAAAACACAGGAGAAAGATATTTCTGGCCGGATTCCGTTCTTTTCAGTATACATGTCGCCTCCTATGCCCGAAAAGATCAGGCGGAAAGCCGCGCTCTTAAGCTGGAAAGCATGAATTATGAATGCTTTGTCGTGCATGCAACCATTCCGGACAAAGGGGCGTTTTACCGTGTTTTTGTCGGAAAATTTTTCGATTTGAAATCCGCTAGAGCAGCAAATGATGAATACAAAAAAAAAGAGGAGTTTGATTCAGATATCCATGTTGTAGACCGCAACTGGGCTTTCAAAGGATAAATCATGGGAAGTGGGCGTGAACATAATGCCGGTCTTACCCTGATTGAGCTTCTTGTTGTAATGACGATTCTGTCCATACTTGCAGCAGGCATTTTGCCTCTTTCGCAGATGACTTATAAACGAACCAGGGAGATTGAACTGAGACAGAACCTGCGGGTGATTCGAAAAGCGATTGACCAATACAAGCAGCTTGTTGATGAACAAAAGATACAAATTCAGGCGCTATCCAGCGGATATCCCGAAACCCTGGAGATTCTGGTAAAAGGGGTAGCGGTCGGTTCCGGCCCGGTGTCTGTCAAAATGAAATTTTTACGGCATATCCCCAGAGATCCGATGACAGAGGATGGGGAATGGGGAATGCGTTCTTATTCAGATGATTACCAGAGTGATATCTGGGGCGGCCAGGATGTTTATGATGTGTATTCAAAAAGCGACAAACAGGCACTGGATGGAAGCGACTACAGGGATTGGTAATGACAACTGCTGGACAGGCCAAAAGGAGAACCCCTGCATGATCAGAAAGCAGATTGCAGATTCATTTCAAATAATTTCCGGGAGGGCCGGGTATACGCTGATTGAAATGATGATCGTGATCGCGATCATCGGAATCCTGACCAATATGGCCCTGCCGAATATGCAGCGGGCGATTGTGCGTGCCAGGGAAACCTCTTTGCAGAACACACTTTTTGTTATACGGGATGTTATTGATCAATATTATGCGGATCATGGAAAATTTCCAGATACCCTGGAAGAACTCAAGGAAAAAAAATATATCCGTGACCTGCCGAAAGATCCGTTCACCAATTCAACGTCAACCTGGATTGTTATTCCTCCTGAGGAGGGGGAGGAAGGGGCTGTCTTTGATATTCACAGTGGAAGTTATTTTATCGGGTTGAATGGTATTCCGCATAATGAATGGTAACAACACGATGAATCCAAAATAGATCTGAAAGTAAGGAAAAATCGGATGGATTCCATTGACGGCCGACGGCCTGCTGGTTTATACCATGATGGGTTCACCTACATGACGGTGCTGGTTCTCGTGGTTGTGACCGGGATTGCATTGATCGGTGTCAGCCGATACTGGCGCACAGTGATTCAAAGAGATCTGGAAGAAGAACTTCTTTTCCGGGGAAATCAGATCCGGAAAGGGATTGAATCCTACTATAATGCAGGAACGAATGACTACAACAAATATCCCTCCGGCATGGCGGATCTGCTGAAAGATCCGAGGTTCCCCGCCATCAGGAGGCATCTCCGGAAGCTGTACACAGATCCATTTTCCAGGGATGGGAAGTGGGGGATGGTTTTTGGCAGAAACGGAAGGCTTATCGGGGTGTATAGCACAAACGATGGCAGACCCATGAAAACAGCAAATTTTTCTTTGGAAAATGAAACATTTCAGAACAAGGAGAAATATTCAGACTGGAAGTTTGTTTACTATCCGTCATCCACAACATTGAAAAAATGAGGTGTTTTTATGCGTCAGAAACAGAGGTTTTTTTTCTTTTTTGTTTTATTGTGTGTTTTGGGTTGCCCATCCACTCTTTTTTGTGAATCCATGGATGAGATGGCCGAGCAATATGAAAAGGAATATCATGCCCTGGTACCGCCGCCCAACTCTTCTATGAATTCGGATTATAAACTGGGACAGGTTGCTTTGGGAACCATGTATACCGGGAAATCGATCAAGATGCTGTATGATCAAAATCAGAAGCAGATTGATCAGAACCAGATCATGATTCTGAAGTATGATGAGATCATCAGACAAAATAACGAGATTATAAATCTTCTTAAAATTTTGGCTAAAAAAGGAATACCTGCCCCTTGAAACCATTAAGAAACACCCCATGGAGAAATCGGAATTTGTACGATTTTATTTTTTAAAGATTTGTATTATCAGTTGATAAGCCAGTAGCGGAGCATAATGTATCTTTCACACTATCATTTAACATGCAAACCTTTTCAGATCAGTTCGGATCCAAAGTTTTTATGGCTTGGAGAAAAACACAAAGAGGCCTTTGCAATTTTAAAATACGGTATTCTGGACAACAAGGGATTTTTGCTGCTTACCGGGGATGTCGGTACCGGGAAGACAACGCTGATCAATGCGCTGGTTAACAGCCTGGAATCGGATGTGATCGTTGCAATCGTTCCGGACCCTGATCTGAATATCCTTGATTTCTTCAATTATATTGCATCTGCTTTTGGGGCGAATAGATGGTTTCAAAGCAAGGGCGAGTTCCTGCAATATTTTATGGGGTTTTTAAATACGGCCTATCAGAACGGGAAAAAGGTGCTGTTGATTATTGATGAAGCGCAGCGTCTCAAACATGAACTCCTTGAAGAAATCCGGGTACTCTCGAATATTGAAAAACAGAGTACGAAGCTTTTGAATATTTTTTTTGTCGGGCAGGAAGAATTCAATGGCCTTTTATGGGAAGATCGAAACCGTGCTTTACGTCAGCGGATTACCATAAACTCTCAGGTGAGTGCGTTGAATCCGGAAGAAATTCATTCCTATATTACCCATCGGTTAAGGGTGGCGGGTACAAAGGAGATGATTTTCACTCCAGATGCAATTCAGGAAATCATGAAGTATTCCGGTGGATTTCCAAGAATGGTGAATATCCTGTGTGACCATGCACTATTGACCGGCTTTGTGAAGGAAAAACGAAAAATTGATCAAACAATCATCCAGGAATGTGTCGGAGATCTTCGTATACCAAAGTATATTCCCCGGATCGAGAAAATAGACGGGGAGATACCGGATTCCAGAATGCAACCGGAAGATTCCCGTGGCAGGAAAGAGGTGGACGCACCTTCTGAAGCTGAGGATCGGAACAAAAGTTCAAATCAATCTGTGTTAAAGGTACTTGTTATTTTATTATTTATTGTCCTGGGATATTATTTTTATCATTCTTCAACCTTGCGGGATCAGGTTCGGCAACAATGGAATCAGTTTATGAATCCTCATAAACAATCCCTCTCCGTGGATACCGGAATTGAACAATCCAGGGAATCGGGTATTGGGATTCCGATACCCAGACCCGAAAATGATGAAATAAAAGAGAATCAAACAGTGGCTAAACCTCTCCCTGTCCTGAGGGATAAGGTTATCATTCCCTTTCCACACAATTCGAATACATTTTCACAACAGGATCATAACGAATTGGAAAAAGTGACTCAAATTCTGTTACAGAATCCTTCACTGTCCGTAAAAATTTCCGGGTATACGGATTCCTTAGGACCGGAGGATTATAATAGGGCATTGTCCCTTCTCCGGTCTGAAATGGTATCTGATTTTCTGATGGAAAGCGGAGTGGATACCCGACAGATAACAACATATGGATTGGGATCTGCCGGCCCTCTGGGATCAAACAGATCTCCTGAAGGGAGACGACTGAATCGCCGGGTTGAACTGGAGTTTGCCGAGAAGAGGGAATGAGCAATCAGATGTATTCTTCTCAAGATGATATCTTATCGATGAGAAAAAATATGTTTATTGTTGCGGAAAGACGATAAATGATTTGACTAAAACAGCGGTGCAGTATATTTATAATAACTTGAAGTGATAAGGAATATGAAGGCTTGGACCGGATGCAGCGGGGAATATTTAAAACCGGGAAATTATGATATTGACCCAAATGAAAAAGGACGGTTGATATGTCGACCTCTGGAAGCGAAGCAAGCGTTTATGAACAGCTAATCGGAATTATCAAGAATATCTCGGAAGACAAACAGCTTAAACTCCTGGAACTGTTGAAACAATGGAATGAGCAGGGGAACAGGGATTATAACCGGAAATCATGCCTGATTGCTGTGGATTATTCATCTCAGGATCGTTTTTTCAGAGATTTTATTCAAAATATCAGTGCAGGCGGCGTATTTATTGAAACCAGAGAAGTCTTCAGCGCCGGGCAGGAAATCGGGTTGACGTTTTCCATCCCAAACTCTCAGATTCCATTCCGGATATCAGGCAGGATAACGAGAACCTCTTCCAAAGGAGTGGCTGTAAAATTCCTGAAGGTTACCGGTTATCAGGAAGAAATACTGAATGCCCTTGTAGACAAGATGTAGCGTATCTGATTTTTTTAATCACAGCAATTCTGATAAAAATATATGAGCCGGACAAATGCGGATATCTTCCTTGGTCATTACGTCCGGCCCATCCGCAAGAGAAATCTGAGTTGCTTTGACGCTGGGAAAACGAGCTTTTAAATATTTCAGGGGCAGCGCCGGCTGTCTGGCTGCCGACCTTTTGCACTCAATGAAATGAACTGGCTTGTTTTTGTCCATGATGATAAAATCTACTTCCCGCCGGTCGATATCCCTGAAATATCTCAGTTCCATATCCCTTCCTTCGCTGTCCTGTAAGAAATAAACCCATTTCAGGAGATGACAGGCAACCAGATTTTCAAAGCGGGCACCGGGATCGGTCACTACTGTCCAATCCTGATGATAGTGTTTGGCCTCTTTTTTAACCGCCCGGATTTTTGGCGCGCCAAAAGGATATATTCTGAAAATCATGTACAGGTTTTCGAAAATGTTGATCCATCGGGACACTGTCGGGTGGGACACCTTAAGGTCTTCCCGCAGCGCGTTGATGGAAAGGGGTGAGCCCACCAGATCCGGAAGCCGGAAGGCCATGTGTTCGATTATACTTACATCCTGAACACGCTCAAGATCCATAAGATCTTCCCGCACGATTCGGGTACGATACTCACGGCTCCAGCGTCGGGTCTCTTTTTCAGACTGTTTTAAAAAAGGTTCAGGGAACCCTCCATATGCCAACAGATCGTTCATGCCGGTGATACCCGGATTTCCTAATTCCGCATAGCTCAAGGGTAAAAGGCGGTAGAAATGATACCTTCCCTGCAATGAATCCCCGCCCCTGCGATAGTAATCCAGACGTGCACTGCCGGTCACCAGGATGCTGAGATCATGGCTCCGCTTGTCATATAATCCTTTTACAGTTTGGCGCCAATGGGAATATTTATGAATTTCATCAAGGATCAATATCCCCTGACCTGTTGGAAACTGCTCCCGCATGATAAGTTCCCGGTCTGCCAGGGCATCCCAGTTTAGATACCTGATTTTGGGATCAAATCCCGCCTTCCGGCATATATGTTTTGCCAGAGTGGTTTTCCCGCACTGGCGAGGTCCGGCAACAAAAACCATTTTCTCTTTCAAATCATTGGTAACACTGCTTTCGATATTCCGGATAATATACTCGGGCATTTTTTATATCTCCTTAAAATAGTCACGAGTTTTTTAATGTATAGCTAAATATACTCGCTTCTAATTTTCAGTCAATATCAAAAATGTCTTTGTAGAAAATATATAACAAGCCATTATCTTTATTACCCTTTCAGCACATCAATCATGGTGAACACCCGTCCGTGTTCACCATTTTTTATCTTCTTTGATAGGAATACAACAGCATCAAATGTGCCTTCTGAGTAGATTTCCCTTCCGTTTACATTGTGTTTGAAAACAAAATTTACAGTCTGGTCTGCCGATGTCAGAGAGTATGTGTGCCATGCATGGCCGGAAAGGTATTCCTCCGGTATTCCCCATCTGTTTTTCTGAACTTCAGGGTCCCGCTCCTGAATGATTTCCTCATTGGAAAAAGGGATGCCAAGCTCATTGAAATACCGGACCATTGCCTTGGCCGTCCCGCTGGTATCTGCCTTTCCTTTCTGATGACTTTCATGAAGTTCAAGTGAATACCCTTTGAACAGGTTTGGAAATGTTTTGGCTGCATATTCCACCATTGCCTGAAACCCGACGATCTGCTTGATCATGTTGGGAGCAATGACCGCGGGAATCCTTGATTTTTCAACCGTAGCGTGAAGTTGTTCCCGGTTTCCTCCGGTCGTTCCCATGACAAAAGGCAGGTCCCTGGAACAATAAAAGTCCACATTCTCATGGATTGCAGAGGGATGTGTGTAATCTATGGAGATAAACATACCGTGCTCTTTTTTGATGGAATCGATCACCTGAGCCCGCCTGTCCGGTTTCAGAAGATGGATATTCATGCCATGAATCGGATATACGGTTTCAGCAATCTCCGGTCCGGTCAGGGACCAGGGCAGAACTTCAAACCGGCTATCTTTCTGCGCATTCAGGAGGATGCTGGAAGCAACTTTACCAGGGACACCGTTGATCATGACTTTTATGCGATTCATTTGGAACCTCTTTCATTGTTTATGGTTTCTGCAACTGCTTTTAACGCAGGGAGTTCATTTTTTTCTGTTTTTTGTAAATAATACCAAAGAGATTGTAAGGCGCACGGTATGTGTTGTTCAAACCATTTTTTCCCTTTTACCAGACTCAAAAATCCAAATGCCCCAAGAATTTGAAGATTCCGGGTGAGTGCACAATAAAAAACGCTTTTTCGGAAAGTCTCAATGGGAATACTTACAATGTGTTCCATCGCTTTTGCACAAAAATCGATCAACTCCATCTGCTCTTCAAAAGGAAGCGCAACATAGGGGTCAATCAGAAGGGATGCAAGATCATACTGCAATGGGCCGATACGGCCTCCCTGAAAGTCAATCAGGTAGTAGGAATGATCCTTTACCATGATGTTTCGGGATTGAAAATCACGATGCATAAAACCGTTGATTCCATTTTTGAGTGCAGAATCCGCCAGATCGGAAAAATCATTTTCCAGAGGTTTCTCAGGGCAATCCATTTTCATGTAGGCTTTTAAAAATGCCTCTTTGAAATAGCGACACTCTTTTTCGATAATAAGCTCTTTGGAGTATTCGCGGGTCTGGTAGGTCATGGATGGCAGAAAACCGGTTTTCCCTTTCTGCGACATATGGATCAGCAGCCGGATGACTTCCTGATAAACCATCATGCGATTTTTTGGATGTATCAATTGTTTTACAACATCCACAAGATGGGTATCCCCCAGATCTTCCAGAAAGACCAGACCGGAAAAAGCATTATAGCCATAAATTGCCGGTACCGGTAATTTTTTTTCTCGCAGGTGCTGTCCGATCTGGATAAATGAATCCACCTCACATGTATTGAGCTGCTCCCGGATACCATGACTTACAAGGATCAGGGTTTTATTTTCCGCAGACAGGCGATACCATTGACGGTCTGAACCATCTCCTTTCAGTTTTTTTCTGGGGATCATTCCTGTTGAAGAGATGGAAAAAGCCTTTTCAAACGCCTGAGGTGCTGAAAAGCGGTATACGGTATCCAGGTATGATTCCGGTGTTCCGATGTCTGTCCAGAAATGATCTTTTATGATCAAGGCTTTGGGCATCTGGTTTTTGGAAATCATGTGCTGATATAAATCAATGCTGCTGAAATAGTTCTGTTGCCGGATAAGAGGGATGAGATCCGCATCCAGAACCTGTATCCCGGTAAACGCCAGTTTTTTCAAGGTTCTGTTTTGGCTGGATCCTGCCGATTCATGGAATCCGATAATAGAGCCATCAATGGTTACAGATACATGGTTATGGATTTGATAGTCATGCAGAACAAGGGTTGCAGATTGATTATGGCCAAGGTGGAATTCATAAACGTCTCCCAGGTTGATATCGGTCAGGATATCACTGTTGATCACCATGAAAGGAGAAGCATCAAAAAAATCAGCCGTGTTTTTTATGGCTCCGCCTGTGCCCAGAATGGATGGTTCATATCGGGTGATCACCGGGATTTTATATTTTTGACTGGCAATAAAAGCCTCAATTTTTTCATGCAGGTGATGGGTATTGATAATAATCCCTGTGCAGCCGGATTGTATCAGATTCTCAATGATGTGGTTCAGCAATGGTTTCCCGGAAACCGGAAACAAAGGTTTGGGTGTATGATGGGTATACGGCAGAAGCCTGGTGCCAAAACCTGCTGCCAGGATTAATGCTTTCATTTAATCTTCAAGTAGATTGAGATGGTTTGTAATTCGTTTTATATAAAAATCAATATTTTCATTCTGTTCCGGGCCGGTAAGCGTTATTGAATTAAAAAAAGTAATC
>CAMBQS010000013.1 GCA_945870015.1 Desulfocicer vacuolatum DSM 3385 | reverse complement strand
TCCGGAATCTTGCCGCCAGAAGCGCAAAAGCAGCCATGGAAACCTCAGAAATGATTGATGGAGCGATCAGAGATGTGGAGGGTGGGAGCGGGTTTGCAATGGATACGGCGGAATCGCTGGTTGAAATAACAGATGCGATCGTAAAGGTGTCGGATCTTGTAAAGGAAATATCCTCGGCAAGCAATGAGCAGGCACAGGGAATTTCTCAAATCAATCAGGGGTTAGCCCAGATTGACAGCGTTACACAGCAGAACACGGCAAATGCAGAAGAAACAGCAGCCGCTTCTCAGGAACTTTTTTCCCAGGCAGCTCAGGTTCGAAAACTTCTGGAACGGTTCAGACTGAAA
Organism: Desulfocicer vacuolatum DSM 3385; assembly: GCA_945870015.1. GTDB lineage: Bacteria > Desulfobacterota > Desulfobacteria > Desulfobacterales > SURF-7 > QZKS01. The sequence goes on along the minus strand of CAMBQS010000013.1, from coordinate 20,903 downwards.
GGCAATGCAACCGGAAGCAACCATGAATCCGTTCAGGAAAAACATCCAGTATCCCTTGCGCATCAACCTCAAGCTGTCATGAAAAGGCAGGAATATTCCGTACAAAGCCGGATACCCGCTCGAATCGAATCATGGGGCCAGGCAGATACCCAGAACAGGAATGAAAGAGTTAAACCGGAACAGATCATTGCTCTGGATGATCAAGAGTTTGGTAAATACTGATATTTAATTATTGTTACTACTGGAAAAAGGGGGAGTTTATGGGAGCAAAACTGAAAAAGGCTTTTGATTTGGCAAAAGAGGCAGGAGGGATGAAATTTACAATGCGCCTTGCCATGAAATCCGGGATGAGTGAGGACAAGGCAGCCGCTGAACCTGACAGCCCTGCAAACATCACTAAAATGGAAGCGGCGCTTAAGGATGTCATTGGTAAGGACGTTAAACTTTAATACAGGGGAGGAACGGTCATGGCGATTGAAAAGAAGACTGAATTTGAAATTGATCATAAATTTGATCCCATAAAATGTCGGCATTTTATAAACAACGTATGCAGCGTGATTCATTGTCATCATTTTGCTACACTGTATACCCAGCTTGCCATGGATGCTACTGATTTCAATGGAGTAAAACATCTAGTTACTACATCGGAAGCTGTTTTTTTTGATGTCCTGGATCAATACTGTAAACAGAGCGGCATTATCTCTGTTGAGGATAAGGTTGAAATCGCTCAGCAGTATTGGAAGGCTGTGGGGATGGGTCTTATCTGTTTTACCGGAATCGGAAAATATGAAGTGATTGCGGAAATGGAATACAGTCATCTTGATGAGGGCTGGCTCAAGAAATGGGGCGGTAGTGAAAAACCCGTTAATTTTATTACAGCCGGTTATGTTGCGGCTGTTGCAGCCCTTGTAAACGACAAGCCTCCTGGAAGTTTTACAGCCCGGGAAGCAAAGAGCCTGGCATGTGGGGATGAAAAGTCGGAATTCAAAGCGGTTATTCGATAAGGAGGCAACCATGGCAATAGACAGGAAAAAAATAATAGAAGAGATGTCAAAGGTAAAAGTACTTGGAAATGAAGAAGGCCTTATACCGGCATTCGGTGTTTTTGTTCAACAGTTGCCGGCTGATTTCTGGAATGGTTTTGCCCGCCGGTTGATCAATTCGGTTCCCGATGATCTTATCGAAGCCGCGGAAGCACTGCTGGTGAATGCCGCTCATGAGTGTGGTTATCATACAGGGCGCGGCATTATCACTTCAAACGAGTTTAATCAGGTAGTCGGACCCATGATTGAAAATGCACCCGAAGATATTCTGCATGGTGCTTTTGCCATTTTCACGGCCTGGGGATGGGCAAAATCCGAAGTGATTGAAATAGTCCCGGATAAAAAAATGGTTGTCCGCGCGTATGATTACTATGAGAGCGATGTCATGGTTTTCGGAAGAACAAATCGGCCATCCGCCTACATGGTCCGTGGGGTTTGCGGAGCATTCATGGATCTGGCCTATGGCGGCGAGTATGACCCGAAAGGCGAAACCGGTATCTATACATTCAAATGTGAGCAGACCAAAGGTATTGAAATCGGAGATGATTACGGAGAATTTGTTGTTACGCGATCCTGAGTTTTTGATTCAGGATCTAAGAGCCAATTTCAAAAGTCTGTTGTTGTCGTTCCGGCGAAAAATAGACACGCAGTGAAGCGTAGCGCTATCCAGTATTTTCGGATCTTTTCCGGGCACTGACTTTCGCCGGTGCGACGTTTTTTTATAGTTTTGAACTTGGCTCCTAAGTAAATCAAATAAATATATTCAAACGATAAAATAATTGCACAAGTTGCATAGTTTTTTCTTGACAAGTCACATTTACTTCGCATAAATAGCACAATATGCTGAAGCCGATATACGAATATGATTATTTGGTCCTTGGCTGCGGAAATCCCCTGATCGGGGATGATGGTTTTGGTCCGGCGGTCATTCAGCATCTGGAAAAACATCATCAACTACCTGATACTGTAGCAACAATTGACTGCGGGACTTCCATCCGGGATCTCCTTTTCGACATTCTGCTGTCACCTCGTAAACCTTTCAAGATGATCATCATCGATGCTGCAAGCGGTTCAGGTTATACAGCCGGGGAAATTCGGGAAATTCACATCGACCAGATCCAGCCTGAAAAAATCTGCGATTTTTCTTTGCATCAGTTCCCCACCACAAACATGCTGAAGGAAATAAAGGAAGAAAGTCCCATTGATTTGAAAGTATTTGTTGTACAGGTTTCAACATTGCCCGATGAGATCACGGTCGGGTTATCAGAGCCGGTACAATCGGCCGTTCCGCGGATGTGTACGAGGATATTGGAGGAAATCGGCTTAACAGCAATCTGACGGAGGTTTGCATGATCGCAATCCATGTCGGTCGACTCGCCCAAAAACTTGGTGTGCATCGCAACACCATAACGAACTGGATCAATTCCGGCAAGCTGAAGGCGACGTCTACGGTTGGAAAGAAATACCTGATCGGTAAAAACGTGTTCCGGCAATTTTGCCGGGAGTACGGCATTTCTGAAAAAATATTTCAGGAGCTGATCGGCGAAGAAACAGTTTCTTCAAGGGGTGACCTTTCCTTCACCCAAAACCTTAATTTCAAAAGCAAAGAGGTGACTATGTCAGCAAAGCCCATCGGATCAGTATTGGTAGTGGGGGGCGGAATCGCCGGAATGCAGGCGACGCTGGATCTGGCCAACTCCGGTTATTTTGTCCATCTGGTGGAAAAGAGTTCCGGAATCGGCGGAGCCATGGCCCAGCTTGACAAAACCTTCCCCACCAACGACTGCGCCATGTGAATTATTTCTCCGAAACTGGTCGAGGTCGGCCGGCATTTAAATGTAAATCTCCTCACGTTATCTGAAGTCATAGATGTTTCCGGTGAGATTGGGAACTTCGTCGTCAAGATCAAAAAAAATCCACGTTACATAGATATGGAAAAATGCATCGCCTGCGGGTTATGTGCGCAGAAATGCCCCCGTAAGGTGGATGACGAGTTCAACATGGGGTTGAACCAGCGAACTTCCGCTTATATCAAATATGGCCAGTCGGTGCCGCTGAAATACGTAATCGACGGCGAAACCTGCATCTATCTCAAGCGGGGAAAATGCAGGGCCTGCGAAAAGTTCTGCCCCACATCCGCTATCAATTTCGAAGATAAGGAGGAAATCGTCGATCTGAATGTGGGTGCTGTCATTCTGTCGCCGGGTTTTAAACCTTTTGATCCGTCGGGAGTTGACTTCTATGGATACAAGAAAATTCCGGATGTGGTTACCAGTCTGGAATATGAACGCCTGCTTTCCTCCAGCGGCCCCTGCATGGGACATCTTGTACGTCCTTCGGACCATAAGGAACCCGGAAGTATTGCCTGGATACAATGCGTGGGATCTCGCAATACCAACCGTTGTGAGAACGGATATTGCTCAAGCGTTTGTTGCATGTATGCCATCAAGGAGGCGCTGGTAACCGCTGAGCATATTGCAGGAGATGAACTGAAACAAAGTATTTTCTATATAGATATCCGCAGCCATGGAAAAGATTTTGACCGGTTCTACGAAAGCGCCAAGGCCAAAGGCGTGCGTTTTGTGAAAGCCCGTCCCCATACGATTGAGGCTGGAAAGAACAATAGCGGAGTTATCATGCGCTATGCACGGGAGGACGGCCAGGTCATGATCGAACATTTCGATATGGCAGTGCTTTCCATCGGGATGGAACCGACCGCAGACGTCAGGCATCTGGCGGACGTTTTTAAACTGGATCTCAATAAGTATCGCTTTGCCAAAACCTCGGACTTTTTTCCGGCCTGTTCCAGCAGACCGGGTGTTTATGTAGCCGGAGCCTTCCAGGCGCCCAAGGCGATTCCGCGCGCAGTGACCGAAGCATCCACTGCTGCTGTAGAGGCGGCCACGGTCTTGATTCAATCACGGGGAGACTTGACCAGGAAAAAAACCTATCCACCTGAACGCAGTATCGCCGGCGAAGAAGTGCGCATCGGGGTATTCATCTGCTCCTGCGGCATCAACATTGCGGGTATCATCAATGTGGATGAAGTGGCCGGATACGCACGAAGCCTGCCTCATGTGGTGCATGTTGAAAACAACCTTTTCAGTTGTTCGGCAGATACCCAGGAGATGATGGCGAAAAAAATCGTGGAAAACTCCCTGAACCGGATTATCATTGCGGCCTGCACTCCGCGTACACACGAGGCCCTGTTTCAGGAAACCCTTCAGGAGACGGGTCTGAACCCATACCTGGTGGAGATGGCCAATATCCGCAATCAGAATGCATGGGTTCATCAGCGTGAACCGGAAATGGCCACAGCAAAGGCAAAAGATCAGGTGCGTATGGCGATAGCCAAGGCTGCGCTGAGCGTACCGATAGAGAGAGTTAAGGTTAATGTGATTCCAAAAGCCCTTGTCATCGGTGGCGGTGTGGCCGGGATGGAAACAGCTCTGAGTATGGCGGATCAGAATTTTGAAACCGTTCTGCTGGAAAAGTCTGATTGTTTAGGCGGTAATTCCTGGAAAGTGAATACAACCGACCAGGGTGAAGCCATCCGGCCGTATCTGGAAGGTCTCATTCAGCGTGTGGAAACCCATTCCAGCATCCAGGTACTCAAAAATGCCTGTATTACATCTGTCAGGGGTTCTGTGGGAAATTTTACCAGCATCGTTCAGGCCAATGGCGAACAACGGGAGATTGCCTATGGTGCCGCGGTGATCGCTATCGGCGGCCGGGAATCCCGACCGGAGGAATACCTGTTCGGCCAGGATCCGCGGGTCATTACCCATCTGGATTTGGATGCCATGCTGCGCGATAATCCTGCGGGCCTTACAAAAGCGCAAAGCGTTGTTTTCATCCAGTGCGTCGGTTCAAGGGATGAACGCCGGCCTTACTGCAGTCGCATCTGCTGTACCCATTCCGTCAAGGCTGCTATACATCTCAAGGAGCTTAACCCCAAAATGAATGTCTATGTTCTGTACCGGGATATTCGAACGTATGGTGAGAGAGAAGATCTCTATCGCAAGGCACGGGATCTGGGTGTACTCTTTATCAGCTTCGAACCGGAACGGAAACCATCCGTACGCCGTGATGGAACGGAGCTCACGGTGGAAGTTTACGATCCCATTCTGCGGATGCCGGTCTGTATCACGGTTGATCATGTGGTACTGGCCGCGGCTATGGAGGCCAACGATTCCCGTGAACTGATGGAACTATACAAATGTGCTGTCAATGCAGATGGTTTCCTGAACGAAGCGCATCCAAAACTGCGGCCGGTGGATATGTCGGTAGACGGCCTGTTTGTCGCCGGACTATGCAGCTATCCGAAACCGATCAATGAAACGATCGCTCAGGCCAAGGCTGCGGCAGCACGGGCAGCGGTTATTCTGTCCCAGACGGAAATGACCCTGGACGCTATCAAGTCCTTTGTTACTGAAAAATGCGACGGCTGTGCTCTATGTCTGGATGTCTGTCCCTATCACGCCATCAAACTGGAAAATTATCAGACGGCGGACGGCCAGGGTCATTTCCGGATCAGCACCGATAAAGCGTTGTGCAAGGGATGTGGGTTATGCTCGGCAACATGTCCGAAGGGCGGGGTGTACGTACATGGTTTCACCATGGACCAGTTGCGGGCTCAGGTCATTGCAGCCCTTGAGGATGTTGCTTGAATGATCAATCATAAAGGAGAATACGACCATGTCTGAAAAATTTGAACCGGTCATCCTGGGTTTTCTTTGCAACTGGTGCGCCTATGCCGGTGGAGACTTGGCGGGTGTGGGGCGGCTGCAGTACCCGGCCAACATGCGTGCTGTGCGGGTGATGTGCTCCGGCATGGTACACCCCGATCTTGTCCTTGAAGCCTTTCATCGAGGAGCGGACGGGGTCATCATGATGGGCTGACACCTCGGGGAATGCCATTACCTGGAAGGTAATCACAAGGCCCTGAATCGGATCGAAGCTGCTAAAATTGTCCTTGAAATCCAGGGAATCGATCCGGAGCGGTTTGTTATCGAGTGGGTGTCATCCGCTGAGGCTCCGCGATTTGCTGAAATTGTGACCCGTTTTACCGAAAAAATCCGCGATATGGGTCCCGGCCCGATGAGCCGGCTGAAGCCTGCCGCAGCCAAACCATACACCAATGTGGAAGGGAGGTGAGTGACCATGACCGCTGAACCTGTCAAGATTGGAAAAGAGAGAATGAGCATTTTCAAGGACAAGGTCATGCAGTTGCTTCCCGATGGAGGGAATCTCAACGCCTGCCTGACTTGCGGAGCATGTGCTTCCGGTTGTCCGGCCACTGGCCTTTCGGATATGGATCCCCGCAGGTTTCTGCGCATGGCCGCTATGGGTCTGGATGATCAGATCCTGAAAACCGATTGGGTCTGGAACTGCACACTCTGCTGGCGCTGCATTTATGTCTGTCCGATGAAAATCGATATTCCCCAGCTCGTTTATCATGCCCGCAAGAGTTGGCCAAGGGAGAACCGTCCGAAAGGAATCCGCTCTTCCTGTGATATGGCGCTTATCAGCGATAGTTGCAGCGCGATGGGTGCCGGTGAAGATGATTTTCGTATGGTGGTGGAGGATGTCCTGGAAGAAGTCCGTGATAGTCAACCCGGTTGGGAAAATCTTACAGCTCCCATCAACAAAGCCGGGGCTGAATTCTTTCTGAATCAGAACTCACGGGAACCCGTCACAGAACCTGACGAGATGGTGCCTCTGTGGAAGATCATGAGCACTGTTGGTGCTGATTGGACTTACGGCACCAAGGGCTGGGCCGCTGAAAATTACTGTATGTTCCTGGCAGACGATGAAAACTGGGAACATATCGTTCGCATCAAGGCCAAGGCGGTTGATGACCTGGGATGCAGGTATTGGGCCAACACGGAGTGAGGGCATGAACTCTTTGCAGTCCGGGCCGGACTGGAAAAATTCAAAATCCCTCATAATTTCGAAGTCACGACGATCGTGCAGTTATACGCCCAATGGATCCGCGAAGGCAAGCTCAGGGTCAACTCCGACTGGAACAGAGATCTGAAGATTAAATTTACAACGCAGGACCCCTGCAATCAGGTGCGAAAGAGTTATGGTGACGTTTATGCGGAAGACCTGCGATTCGTGATCAAACGGGTGGTGGGCGAGGAAAATTTCGTGGACATGACTCCCAATTTTTCGAACAATTACTGCTGCGGCGGCGGTGGTGGAGCCCTGCAGGCCGGCTACCCGGAAGCCAGACGCAGCTTCGGCAAGATCAAGTTCGACCAGATTGCAGCCACCGGAGCGGATTATTGTATCACCCCGTGTCATAATTGTCATTCCCAGATCCATGATCTCAGCGGATACTTTGAAGGCAAATATCATACGGTCCATCTGTGGACCATCATCTGCCTTGCGATGGGTATTCTGGGCGAAAACGAACGGACCTATCTCGGATCGGACCTTTCGAAAGTCGGCCTATGAACCGAAGTTACGCAGGCATTCCCGGAAAGGAGCGGGTATGAAAACTTTTTTTGACCTGATTCAGGACGTTCAGAAACCGGGTCTTTGCCACCGTTGTGGCGGCTGTGTTACATTCTGCAGTGCCGTCAACTATGGAGCCCTTGACCTGGATACGGATGGAAAACCCCGTTACAGTGAAATCGAGAAGTGCATCGAGTGCGGATTGTGTCATGCCATATGCCCGGAAGTGGATGAGTTGGAATCCGAAACCCGCGAACGGCTTGGCTGGACAGCACCCATGGGCCGGATCATAGAGACCACCGTCGCCCGATCCGGGGATGCGGCTGTACGCAGAAATGCCACAGACGGGGGGGTTGTTACAGGACTTCTCCTGCATCTTCTGGAACGAGGCCGCATAGACGGTGCCATTGTTACCAGACAGTCCGGCCCTTTTCAACGGCGGCCATTTCTGGCTACATCCAGCGAGGAGATCAAAGAAGCAGCCGGATTTTTCTTTGATGCCTCTCACGGTATGAAGAATTTCAGCGATCAGTACCTTACCTATTCCTCCATCGAGGAATTTGATCCAATGATGAAAAAAGGGCTGAAACGGGTCGCCCTGGTGGGGACACCGTGTCAGATAAAATCCGTTCGGCGCATGCAGACTCTTGGACTGGTGCCTTCGGAATCGATTAAATTCTGCCTGGGGCTGTTCTGTTCGGGGAATTTTCTCTTCGGGGATAATGAGCGCCGGATTCTTTCGGAAAACGGCGGATTTGAATGGAACGAGGTTCGAAAGATCAACATCAAGGATGATCTGATGGTGCATCTCCAGAATGGGGAAGTAAGACATATCTCCATGGAAGAATTGCAGAGTATCCGGCGGTTTGCATGCAGTTTTTGCCCGGATTACTCCTCGGAATTCGCTGATATTTCGTTCGGTGGTATCGGTGCCGAGGAAGGCTGGACGACGGTCATCACCCGATCGACCCTGGGCAGAGCCGTCTTTGCCGATGCCAGGAGCGCCGGCGCCATTGAGGAATTCAGCGTCAATGATGATCCAGGTTTTGCCTCCCGGGCACTTGCCATGGTACGCACCAGTTCAGCCGGAAAACGCAGAAGCGCTCAGCAAAACCGGCGGAAACTGGGGAAAAAAGGAGTGCGTGTGAAAGGATAACCGGAGAAAATACAATCATTTTAAAATGACTTTCATGATAATTCTTTCAGGAGGAGACCAACATGGGTGTCCGAGTTTCGAGTGAATGGTTGAATTCATGCTCTGGATGTGAAATTTCGATCATCGACATGGGCGAGCGATTGCTCGACATACTGGCGGTGGCGGATATTGTTCACCTCCCGGCTTTGATAGACAGCAAATATTACGGACAGCTTGGTGACCAGAAACACCTTTCGCTGCCCGAGGCCGACGTAGGCATTATCAGCGGCGGCATCCGGAATGAGGAACATCTGGAAGTGGCCTTAGAGATGCGCAAACGATGCAAACTCATTATCGCCTTAGGCACCTGTGCAACTCATGGCGGCATCCCGTCTCTTGCAAATACCTACACGGTGGATGAAGTCATGGATCGCGTATTTTCAACGGAGACCACCGACCAACCGAATGTTTATCCGGCTGACGGTGTTCCCCCACTCCTCGATTCCTGTTATGCGCTGGATGAAAAAATCAAGGTTGACATCCATTTGCCGGGTTGTCCGCCGCATCCGGATCATATTTTTTCCGCCCTGGTCGCCCTTGTGCAAGGTAAACCTCTTGAGGTGCCGACCAAGAGTGTGTGTGACACTTGTCCCACCGTACGTCAGGGCAAGGGTGAGTTGAAAAAAATTAAGCGTTTCCTTTCGGCACCGCAGTACGGTGTCCCGGGTGAACCCCTGAACCGGATGCGGTGCCTTCTTGAACAGGGTTTTCTTTGCATGGGACCGGTAACCAGGGCCGGTTGCGGAGGTGATGCCATAACCCCGCGCTGCATTTCAGCCCGGGTGCCTTGCCGCGGCTGCTACGGTCCGGTGCGTCATGAGGGAAATCAGCTTCTGGATATGCTGAACGCGCTGGCTTCCAATGGTATTGATTTGAAATCCATCCCAAGCCGTCCCTTGTTGCTCCGGTTTTCAGGAGCGCATTCTTTGCTCAAACCGGTAACTCAGGAAAGGAGATCGAGTTGACATGACACAAACCATCACCATCCAACCGATTACCCGTATCGAGGGACATGCGTCCATCAAAATCTGGCTGGACGATGCAGGCAACTATCAGGATGCCCGCTTGAATTACATGTCTCTGCGGGGATTTGAAAAATTCGTCGAAGGAAAACCGGCCGAAGAGCTTCCGGACATTGTCTGCAGGATATGTGGAATATGTCCATGGATGCACCATCTGGCCTCCAACAAGGCAGTGGATCGCTGCTTTGGAGTGACGCCGCCACCGGCCGGCCACAAGCTGCGTGAATTGATGCAGACCATTGCCCACGTTGAAGATAAGCTGCTGAATTTTTATTTCCTGGCGGCGCCGGACTTTGTCATCGGACCAGACGCAGACTATTCAGTTCGCAACGTCGTGGGCATTGCCAAGGCCAATCCCGAACTGGCCCAGCAGGTAATCAAGACGCGCTATATGGTCAAGATGATTCTGGACAAGTTCTCCCGCAAGACCATTCACCCGGTGGCAGGAGTACCCGGAGGTTTTTCCAAACCCATGCTGGAGGAGGAACGGCGTGACATCCTGGATAAGATGAAACAGGTTCTGGATTTCTCGATATTCTCCCTGGATTTTGCTAAAAAGAACGTGTTCCCCAAATATATGGACGCCATTCAATCACTGGGCGTCATCACTACCGGTTTTATCGGTACCGTGGATGAGAATGGCGCTCACAACCTTTATGACGGCAAAATCCGCCTGATGAAGGCGGACGGAACTTTTATAGATTTTAACGCAGAGAACTATGCCGACTATCTGGGAGAGCATGTGGAACCATACTCCTACGGCAAGTTCCCCTACGCCCGCTGCTGGAATGAAGGTTTTGCATTAGATGTGGATAATCCCAAGGGCATTTACCGATCCAACACACTGGCCCGTATTAATGTGGCCGATTACATGGCGACTCCCAGGGCCCAGGCTGAGCTGGAAGAATTCCGTTCCCTGTTCGGACGGCCCACCCAGGCGACCTTGTTGTACCATTATGCCCGCCTGATTGAGGGGGTTTATGCGGGTGAGCGTGCTATCGAGATTCTGAATGATCCGGCTATTACGGACCCGAACGTCCGGGTGCCCTTTGAACCCAAGGCCGGACGAGGTGTGGGATGTGTGGAAGCTCCGCGCGGAACCCTGATTCACGATTACTCCACCGACCAGAACGGTCTGATCACCAGTGCTAACCTTATCGTCGGTACCACCCATAACCTTGGACCCATGAATCTGAGTGTCAAACAAGCTGCCCGTTTGCTGATCCATGACGGCAATGTGACGGAAGGTATCCTCAACCGGATCGAAATGGCGGTGCGCGCCTACGACCCCTGAGTCAGTTGCGCAACACATCGCCTGGATGGCGATCATATTGTATCCATCACCATCATGGATGCCGATAATAAGGTTATCAGAGAATGGCCTGAACGAAAGTAAAGGAGGAAAAATATAAGCGAAACTCCAACCGTCTGATGGCTATTCTGAAAAAGGAATCGAGAATGCTGGATGATTACCGGATTTTCAAATGGTGGCAGGGAAAATGAAACAGTTCAGGTCGGCATGGTCAGTTCTTGAATCACTTCTTTAAAAAATGGAGGCTATCGGAAGCGGACCGGATCTCTGATAGCCTCTGATTCTGGTTTTATAAATGAAGTTTAGAGTGCGTTATCCCCTGTAATGCAAGTCGCACCGTAAAGGATAATTACCTGCAAGGGAAACGGCTTTTGTCTCAATTTTTTTTTGCTCTTTGGGATTATGGATGATTCCCTTTACGACGATGCTGCTCCCATCATAAAATATTTCGAGGGTTGGAATGAAAATGCTCTGGTCGGTCAGGAGTCCGGCCTTCACCTTGGCTGCTGCTGCTCGCATTTTAACTTCCTTCCGGACGGATTCATTTTGCTGCTGATCCATTTGATGTAAAATCTCTTTTGTTCCGGCAACGATATCATCGATTGATTGCTCTGCTGTGTTTATCACATCATCGTACTCCTCAGGGTTATCCCAGCGCTTGCCGTAAAGGGAATAGGTAAAACAGTTTCGGTCACGGTCCGTTTTTTCTTTAAGCCAGATGGCTGTTTCGCGATCTACGGAATCACGGACCATAATTTTTGCAATACAATCCGCTACCGGAGCCACCACATGTATCCTATAGGCAGAGGAAATCCCCTCAAGAATGAAATTGGCGCCTCTTCCCATTAGAACCACCCTGTCCTTCATGGCGTAATTCAATAAGGTACTCTGGATCAGCGCGCCGAAGCCGCGAAAGGACCAGTCGTATTTTTCCCATATGGTGGGGCAATGCTCATCCATGGATTCGCCCCATTTTTCCCAGTTTTTTCCCATGCTTTGCAAGTCGTTTAAAATTTTTGACTTGTCCACATAATCGTACCCCAGATCCCGGGCGATTGCCTGACCGATTTCCCTTCCACCACTTCCGAATTCTCTCGATATCGTTAAAATAGCCATTTTATTTCCTCATTTTTATTCTTGAGCCTTGGAAGGCTTTTCATGAATATCATTCATGGATTCTTTCCGATCTTTTTTAATCATCCAGCGCATCCATAGTTTTCCGGTCACAATCACGCCGATCGCAAAACCAGCCTCCACAGCATACCGGAAGATAGGACTGGGCTGCAACAGCTTGACGGTAAAGGGATCGGTCATGAGCATTTCGCCGCCGACCTTGCCGAGTACCCCGGCGCCGATGTAAATGATAACAGGGTATTTATCCATGAGCGTGGACAGCAAATTGCTGGTGAGCACGACAAGGGGAATGCTGAGTCCAAGCCCGAACAGAAGCAGGAACATGTTGCCGTGGGAGGCCCCTCCTACTGCCAGCATATTGTCGATGGACATGGTGATGTCGGCGATGACAATGATTTTGATCGCCTGAAAAATCGTTGCGGCTTCACGCTCGGTGCCTTCCTCCGGTGCGCCTTCCATGAACAGTTTGACTGCGATCCAGAGGATCAGTGCCCCGCCTACGAGCTTCACATAGTGGATCTGCAGCATCTGGGATACGAAAAAGGTGGCTACAACCCGGAGCAGAACCGCAGCTCCGGCTCCCAGGATGATTCCCTTTTTTCTTTTATCTGCAGGCAAAGATCGAACCGCCATGGCGATTATCACGGCGTTGTCTCCAGCCAAAATGAGATCGATGATCACGATGCTCATCAAGCTGGTAAGAAAAGCCCATGTAAAATGGATATTTCCAAAAATTCCTAAGTCCAAGTCAGTTACTCCTTTTATACAGGTTATTACCCAGCAAATTTGTTACACTAAAAAAATGAATAATTTTTCTATAAACTATTTTTTTTAATTTATTGTCAATATTTTTTTTCCATCGGTTGGATTAAATCCTGTTTATCAAGAGATTCGGGCATTCAGCGCAGGGTAATCGCATTTGGGATGTCAACTTTTAAATTCCCCCCTTATAATTGTGCCATATGGCATTTATTCGAGGGAGGCGACTAATATTCCCCCCTTGAGGGGGGCCTGGGGGGGTGTCTTGGTTTATCGATGAAAACCATATATGAGAAATATCAGGGTTTTTTACACCCCCCTTAAACCCCAAGGGGGGAATCGGTTGAATAAGGATATTATTTCCAAATGCAATTACCCTGACATTCACCGCAGAGCCGGCTCATGAGATTCGAAACGCACCGTTTTTTTTACAAAGGGGCTTGGAATGTTTCCGGGGAGATGATATTATTTTGGCAATTCAATATCCTAAGAGCCAATTTCAAAACGATTGAAAAGCGTCACACCGGCGAAAGCCGATGTCCGGAAAAGAACTGAAAATACTGGATAGCGTTACGCTTTACTTCGTGTCCGGCTTTCGCCGGAACTACAACAACAGACTTTTGAAATTGGCTCCTAACCATTTTAAAAAGGATTTACACTGAATATGAACCAGAGAGCAGGTTACAAGCCATTGTTGAACCTGGAAAATCATAAATGTTTCGGGTGCAGTCCCATTAATCCTTCCGGGCTTCAGATGAAGTTTTATGCAAAGGATGAATCCGTGTATTCCTGGGTAACGGTTTCGGAATATTTATGCGGATGGGAAAATCTTGTCCATGGTGGAATTATTACCGCGATTCTGGATGAGATCATGAGTCGTACCGCATTGTATATCCTGAAGAAGTTCATCATGACAAAAGAGATTCATGTCCAATTTTTGAAACCGGTTCTGATTGAAACAGAGTTGATGGCCAGAGGGGCTATTGTGCAGGTGAATCATGATCGGGAAGCAACCATGGAAGGGTTTCTCTATAATGCAAAAGAACAACTGTGCGCAAAGGCAACAGGGGCATTTGCTCTTTTTTCACCTTCCAGCCTGAAGAAAAAAGATGTCATGGATCAATCCCGGATCGATGATCTGGCCCGTCTGATCAACGGATAGACTGAATCACCAGACAATGAAAAGAAAGTTCATGGCTATTTCATTATTTCCGGAATAACGTTTATCCGGTAACGTCAGAACCATCCAGAACCTCCCGCACCTTTGCTGCAATGGTTTTGACGGAGAATGGTTTTTGAAGAAAATGGATTCCTTTTTCCAGAACCCCATGATGTTCAATGACATCAGCCGTATATCCGGACATGTAAAGGGTTTTGATTTCCGGTCGGGAAACTGTGATTTTTTTCATCAGTTCCCTGCCGTTCATCTGAGGCATCACGATATCTGTGATCAAAAGATGGATCGGCTCCGGATGCTGTTCAGCAAGTGCCAGTGCATCTTCCGGAGTGCGGGCGGAAAGAACAGTATATCCATACCGATCCAGAACCGCTTTGCCGAGTTTCAGAATCGATGGCTCGTCTTCCACCAGGAGCACGGTTTCTGTGCCGTTTGCCGGTTTTTGCGAAACCTCCCTGGGTTCCACTGCATCCGCGACCTGTGTCCGGGGCAGATAGATCTTGAAGGCCGTTCCTTTTCCCGGTTCGCTGTAAACATTGATAAACCCGTCATTCTGCTTGACGATGCCGTAAATCGTTGCCAGACCGAGACCTGTTCCTTTGCCCATCTCTTTTGTGGTATAGAACGGCTCGAAAAGATGTTCCATTGATTCTTTTTCCATGCCGCAACCGGTATCGCTTACGGCCAGCAGGACGAATTCTCCAGGGATAAAACCAGCATGGGTCATGCAGTAGGATTCGTCAAAGACAATATTTTCGGTTTCAATGGTCAGGTTTCCGACGCCATGGATTGCGTCGCGGGCATTGACGGCAAGGTTGACCAGGATCTGATCGATCTGGGACGGGTCCATCCTGACCGGCCAAAGGTTGGATGACGGTTTCCAGACCAGATCGATGTCTTCGCCGATAAGGCGCTGGAGCATCCGGATCATATCGTAAATCAATTGATTCAGATGCAGTACTTTCGGGCTGATGGTCTGTTTACGGGCAAAAGCCAGGAGCTGACGGGTAAGTTCTGCCGATCTTTGCGCACCGGCAATGATCTCTTTGAGATTTGCATATACGGGTGTGGATGGATCGGTTTCTTCCATGGCGATTTCGGTGTTGCCGATGATGATCATCAGCATATTGTTAAAATCATGAGCCACGCCGCCGGCCAGCCGTCCCACCGACTCCATCTTCTGTGACTGGCGGAGCTGGTCTTCGAGGATTTTACGATCGGTGATGTTCATGATCGCGCCGATCAGTCCGCTGACCTTGCCGCTGGCATCCGTGAATGTGGCCTTGTGATAAACCACGTTATGTAAATGACCCTGGATATCCTTCATTTCTGTTTCGTATATCTGCACTCCAGGATTCTGTAACAGTTCTAAATCCTTAGCATGATAAACCTCGGCCAGTTCCCGCGGTGCGATATCGAATACGGTTTTTCCGACCAGATACTTTTGATCTTTGCCGAAAAATTTATGGAAGGCATTATTGAACCCTATGTAACGTCCTTCCGTGTCTTTGTAGAAAATTGGCACGGGTATGGACTCCAGCAGAATGTTCAGGAAGGACGTTTTTTCTTTCAGGATTAATTCCATCTGCTTACGTTCCGTAACATCCTGTAAAGATCCGAACAGACGAACGGCACTTCCTTCCGGCCCCATCTCCGCATAACCACGGGCAAAACAAAACCTGGTTTCACCATCCTTGCGGATAAGCCTTAATTCAAGTTCGTAAGGTGTGCCGCTGCGGACGGCAGCTTCAACAGCAACTTCTAATTGCCTCATGTCATCCGGATGGTAAAATTCCGGATGATCTGTAAAGGACGGAGCTCCTTCAGCCGGATCTCGCTGAAAAATACGGAACAACTCGTCCGACCATGTCACGGTGTCCGTTGCAATATCCCATTCCCAGCTACCGATATGTGCAATATTCTCCGTGCGCGCCAGCATGTTATTTTTGCGCTGTAATGCCTTCTCCGCCTGTTCATTTTGTTTCAGGATTCGAGCTAGTTTGATGTTGCTGTAACTCAATGAAGAAATGAGTTGTGCCAGCCGGGTATAGAAGCTCATTACGCATTCCAGGGTTTCACGTCGCCATCTCGGAACACGGTTCAGTGCATCCAGATATTCATCCTCATTGAAACCAAACTTGCGAGCCTGGTCGCGGAAAGCTTCATAATCCGGTTTGTCGTCTTCGTAGAAAAATTGCCCGAGAAACAGATTGCCCAGATGCCTGCCTCCCACATGGATTGGTGTGGCAATGTCCCACATGTTGTTTTTGCATTTGTATGTTTTGAACGACCCTGGTTGAATCCCGGAAGAAAGAAGCGTGTCGCTCTCAATGCAGTTCCGGCATGTTTTAGGATGAACACGGTGGAACTTCGTGCAGATGTCCTGCCAGCCGGTGGCAACCAGAACCTTGCCGTTTATATCCAGCAAGCCAACCCCGATCTGGGTAAGACGGAAGAAATCGTCCATAATGGTCTGGATGGAGGGGGCGTCGATGATGTCGGCCAGATTCAGACTTCCGATATCTCCCTCCGGCGACAGAATGGCTTCCAGCTTTGCCCGGACGCTTTCTTCGCTTTTTCGGAGCGCTTCCTCCCCGAGTTTGTGCCGGGTAATATCAAGACCGAAGATTGCGAGACGCCGGACTTTGCCGTTCTCGTCCATAATCGGGAAGATCGAATTGTCGATCCATTTTCCATCCCGCTGGTCTTCAAAGCGTTCCGGTTTTCCGGTTGTGATGATCTGTTCCACATACGCCCGCCGTTTTTCAGCCACATCCGTTGGCAGGAAATCAAACATGTTTTGACCAGTGACATCCGTGTTGTCCAGGCCTAACCTTGTAGCCGTGGTCTTGTTAAGCGCCACAACCGTACCATCCGGTTCCATCAGGAAAATAGATTCATTGACCGCATCGAACAGAGCATTCAGATTGGCCTTGCTCTCCAGCAGTTTTTCTTCTGTTTTTTTCCGCTCGGTGATATCTGTGAACATGGCGAAGGAACCGATAAAACGCCCTTGATCATCTTGTAACGCTTTGGCGGAAACGTTTGTCCACAACGGGGAGCCATCCCGCTTTTTGAATCTTCGCTCATACACTTCATCCTTGCATGCATGTCGCATCTGCATTCGCTGCTTGTGAAACATTATATCTTCCGGAAAGAAAAAATCCTCGACTTTTTTGCCGATCATTTCTGAAGACAGATAGCCCATCATATCTGCCATGGCCTGGTTGACAAAGGTTGTCCGGTGATCGCCGTCCATGGCCCAGATACCTTCGTTGGCGGTCTCCACCAAAAGGCGGTATCGTTTCTCACTCTCTTGCAAGGCGAGCATTCTTTGACTTGCTTCCAGTTGATCGGACAGGATCTTGCCGGTAAGAACCGTTGCCAGGGGATAGAGTAGGATCACCGGCAGCCCGATTTGTTTCAGAACAGTAAGGCCTGCACCGCCCGGCAGGGTGAACATGAGCGCAAGCATTGCAATATGAACCGCAATACCAAAAAGATAAAGTGTCCATACCGTTGGCGGCTCATTCCGGGGCTTCATGCGATAATGTGCCAGCAGACCGATCCCAAGAGAGGACAGAATCACCGATACACCGGTAACTGCCCCCATGCCTCCCAATCCGATTCGGCAGGCGATGGTCATTGAACCTGCCACCAATGCAGACCAAGGGCCGAAAAACATAGCGCACAGACTGACCATGACGGATCTTCCATCAAAGATCAGACCCGGCCCAAGGTTTAGCGGCCGCAACATACCCAGAACAGCGGCTGCTCCGAAAAGGAAGCCCTGGATCAGGTTTATCCACTGCGGATGATTCTGCCGGCGTTTTTCAATGAAACCGGAGACAATGCTTAACGAAACCAGCAAGGACAGGTTAAGAATAAGATCGATATAAATCATTATTTGTAACCCCTTATGACCAATATTTTTTCCCGCAGGGTACATGGGAATGAAAAACACATAAAGGAATGGAGAAGGTCTTACTTTTTTGGAAAATGATTATAGTTGAAATCCATTCGGGTGTCAACAAAAGCACATATGTATAAAATATTTCATGCTTGATAGATTACTAACATATCTATATGTTCTAATTTGACTATATGGAGGAACAATGAAAAAACTGACCAAAGTGTTAAAGGCGCTTTCAGACCAAAACCGTCTGCGGATCATCAAGCTGCTTCAACTGAAAACCATGTGTGTCTGTGAATTGAAGTTCAGTCTGGGTCTTGCCCAGAGTTCGATCTCAAAACACCTGAAAATTCTCGAGGAGGCGGATCTGGTCGAGTACCGGAAAGAGGGACTCTGGGTAAATTATTCCCTTTCCGGATCTCCGGACAATCCCTATGCCGCGGAGATGCTTGAAAAACTCAATAAATGGCTGAAACAGGACAAAGAATTTGAGGATATCCTGAAAAAAGCAGCGGTGGCGGATCGTCAGATCATCACCCGGAGGTAATCATTTTTTTGAGGGAAAAAAGGGGGGGTTCTTTGTTTTGGACACCTAAAACACCCCCCTATCGAATATATGTCACAGAGACGCGGAATTTAAGGCACAATCCCCATTCCCTTCAGTACCGATAGCATAATGGCCGCAGCCATGACCGATCCCACCTGACCGCCGGTGTTGGCACCCACAGCGTGCATGAGGAGAAAGTTATATTTATTGTATTTCTGCCCCTCACGCTGAACCACACGGGCGGCCATTGGATAGGCGGATATACCGGCTGCGCCGATCAACGGGTTGATTTTCCCGCCCGTAGCCCAGTTCATGAGTTTGCCGAAAAGCACCCCGCATACCGTATCCAGGCAGATCGCCACAAATCCAAAAGCCAGAATAAGCAGCGTTTGGCCTTTCAGGAAGGCCTGGCCCTCCATCGTTGCGCCGATGGATATCCCCAGCAGCAGGGTAACAACATTGGCAATTTCGTTTTCAGATGCTTTGTAGAGACGGTTTACCACGCCGCATTCTCTCATCAGGTTTCCCAGCATGATGGTTGCCAGAAGAGGCAACCCTTGGGGAGCGATAAGGCCTCCGACGATCGTCACAACGATGGGGAATACGATTCTTGCTTCCTTGGAAACAGGCTTGGTATCCATAAAGGCGTTCATATCAATGACGCGTTCTTTTTCCGTTGTCAGAAGTTTCATAATGGGTGGCTGAATCACCGGTACGAGCGACATGTAGGAGTACGCTGCCACGGATACGGCTCCCAGGAGATGGGGGGCGTATTTCGAGGTTACATAAATGGCCGTGGGGCCGTCGCAGGCGCCGATAATGCCGATGGCTACGGCGTCAAGCTTGTCAAAACCGCAAGCCAGGGCCAGACCGATCGCCAGGAAAATTCCAAACTGGCCGGCGGCGCCCAGCAGGAAGATCTTGGGGTTTTCCAGCAGCGGACCAAAATCCGTCATGGCGCCGATACCGATGAAAATCAGAAGGGGAAACAACTCATTGGTTACCCCCATATTGTAGATCGTTCGTAAAAACCCTTCATCTCCCATCAGGTCTGCCAATGGTATGTTGACCAGGATGGCACCAAATCCAATGGGAACAAGAAGCATCGGTTCGACGTCTTTTTTAATTCCCAGATACAGGAAAAGACATCCAACCGCCATCATAACCGGATTAGACCAATGTATATGGGCAAGGCCGGCTCCTAACCCGCTGAGTCCATTAAGAATCGCATCAATCATGGCGTCATCTCACTTTTCAGTCGTTATTCTTTCTGTTCTTCTTTTACCGGGAAAACCCTTTTTATCAGATCCATGAGGATGGCGAACAAGGATAGTGCAGCCATTGTCCCCCCCATGCCGACGACCATCAGGGTAAATCCGAATGTCCAGTTATCCATAATAAAAACCTCCTTAATAAATGCAAGGCAGAACAATAAAGACACTCTTATCTCTTAATAATAAAAAAAAAGCAATAAGATTTTCTGGGAGTAGGGTATCAACTTTTGTTGATAAAATCATTTGAGATCAAGCTTCAGCCAGTCTTTGCAAAGATGGCAGAATACTTCCGCCAGATAAACAATGCCGATCACTTTGGAATTTTCCACAACCGGCAGCCGTCTGCTTTTTTCCTTCACCATCCGGTCGATAATGACCATCAAATCCGTATCCGGAGAGATATATCGGACAGGGGAGTTCATGATCTGCGCAACGTTTAATCCTTTAAACCTTTCGATAAAAGAGTTAAGTTCCTTTTCCGGAAAATTGATGCTGTCGCCAATGAAATTTAAAATCGGCGGCCGCAAATGATATAGGATATCGAACATGGAAACCACACCGGCCAGTTCTCCGTGTTTGTCCATAACCATCACGCTGACGGTTTTATATCCGGTTTCCCGTGGTTTTCCTTTTAAAATCATACGCACTGCATCTTCAACAGGGGCACTTTGTTCAATTGTGTTGAACTCCTTCACCATCACATCTCGGGCTGTCAATTTCATGAAATCACTCCTTGGAAAAAGTTAGATAATTTTTTTCAGATAGCATAATTGCAGAATGGATTCAATATGAACCCGGCAAATGAATAAAGATTGATCAAATCAGGCCTGCCAGCATACGGGTTCCAACGATGATTAGAATTACGGCGAACACACGTTTGAGTTTTTCAACCGGCAGACCATGGGCCAACCGCACACCCAGAGGCGCGGTCAGGACGCTGGCAGCGACAATGCCGGCCAGGGCGGGAAGATAGATGTATCCCAGAGAAAGAGCCGGCAGACCTTCGGCATGCAGGCCATTCAAGACATAGCCTGCTGTTCCAGAAATGGTTTGATGATCCCCTGC